>WTBX01000244.1 GCA_013138855.1 Methylococcaceae bacterium | reverse complement strand
GGAAGTATTTTGAACAATTTTATTGTACCAATCATTTATATATTGATAAGTTTTTGTAGATATATTTTTTGCTTTCGAGAGAGTTCCACTAGGCTGTGGAAAATCATGACGCGCTTCATCTAAAATTTCTAGTATCTTTATTTTTCGACGACATTCAAACCAATCTAAGGCTGGATTTGGGGTGCTGTTATATTCCAATTCGCCAACGACTTCGACTAACGCAATAGATAGCTTCCCTCTTTTTATTAAAACAATATCTCCAATTTTCATTTCATCAGAAAATTGTTTAATTTGTCGCTTATTTTCTTCCCCTTCTCCTAAGCCGATTAAGTTTGTTTGCTGTAAGATTTCTTTTTCGCCAATATTTGAAAAAGGAGGATGTAGTTGTATATGCCAATAGGTTTGTTGTTTCATAAAGCAATATGTCGGCTGGGTTAGCTTATTGAGCGTAGCGAGATAACGAAACCCAGCTTTTTAAGTTTGTAATTTGCTGGGTTTCGCTATTCGCTTTACCCAGCCTATTTCTAATATCTCCCTTTAAAATGGAGATTCATATCTTTTCACAACAAACCTATTATTTAGTATCTAAATTAATTCCTAACAAATGCCAGTCTATCAACTCTTGCAGCCCAATTAATATAATTTTATTATTTTTAGTCGCACTATCAATAGCTCCAGAAGTAAAAGAACTTGTTGTGACAATATAACCCCGCCAAACTTCATTTTCTTCAATAACACCTTTAAATTGTTGAATTGTCGGGCGACCTACAGTATTTTTTGTTGCATTACGCTTACATTGTACGAGAATCAATCCTTCTGAATGCCGTGCAAAACCATCAATCCCTGCATCATTACTTTTTTTTGTAACCCAAGCTAGAAGCCCTGTCTGTTGAAAGAAGCTCATTACATGCTTTTCAAAATCATACGGATCCATGCTCAAAAGTAGTTCTTCTATAGCATTTGTTTCTTTACGATAACTGTATTGTTCAGGTGTTGCTATCTCTTCGGTCATCGCATGACGCATTTTTTGATTTGCCAGTCTTAATAATTCATCCTTAGCTATCATTGCCGTGATAACAGAAATATAATTGCGGGCTTCTGAATTAGTTAAAAAAGCTTCCAAAATAGTTGTAATTCCAGAAACTCCTAAAAATACAACCAAGAGAACAGGAACCCCAACGGCTGTACCAAAACCAGCGATACCTACAGAAGAACCGCCTAAAACAGTTCCTGCTCCAAGAGTTAAAGGAATAGATACTTTAAGAGCTAAAGGCAAATCTGAGCTTTTATAATTTTTAAACCCTTCTTCAACACTTCTAAAGACTCCTGTTGCAAATTCTTTTGAATCAAACGAACGATATAAAACTTGTGTTTTCTCTATGAGAGATAAATTATCACGAGATAAAGTTTCTCGTGACATAGCCAACCAGTTAATAGCACTTATTTTATCTTGTTCGATAGAGCATGAATTCAAAGCTTTTACAAATAAGGAAGCAGCCCAGTTACGAATTTCATTTGATACATTTATTTTTGAAATCACCTGTACTTTTTCTTGTGTTATATCAGCAGTTGCCTGTGCAAAATCAGTAATAGAACTAGATGCAGAGCTAAGGATAGATTTTGATTTATTTAAAAAGCCCATATATTTATTATTGCTAGTTCCTACTTTCCAAGAGGGAGTTGGGGATATTCAGCTCAATGGTTATTTTCTTGGAATATCACCAACTTGTAAATCTTGCCGTTTATGAATTACAGCCAAAATATCAATATCATCTCGCTTAACTTCATAAATAATGCGCCAAGAAGATATTTCCAATTCACGAACAAATTCTTCGTTTAATTCCGCAACCTTACGTCCCTTATAAGGTAGCATATCAAGCCCAATAGTTTTACGAACTATCGAATCACTGACTCGCTTGGCATAAAGCGATGAATCTTGGGCAATATAATCGTGAAGATGATGAAGTTGAGATAAAGCGTGGTCTGTCCAATTCACCATGTTTGAATTTCTCTAAGCACATCATCTATAGACTTAACTTTTCCTTGCTTTGCATCCTCCTGTCCTCACCGAATATTTTCCAACACATAAAGCCGATAAATAATCTCTTCCATATTAGAATTTTCTGGTAACCGAGCTATTGTGTTTAATGCTTCTTGTCTAATTGTTTGCATGGTTAACTCCCTCTGAGTTAATGAGGTTATTAGGCATTCCCACTTAAAAAGTGGGAACGAGGTTTTAAGTGAGTTGTATTTTATTTCTCATCCAACATTTTTTCCAAGCGTTCACAATAAGTTTTCAAAATTTTAATCCGCGCATATTTTTTATCATTACCTTCAACTAAAATCCACGGTGCGCTTTGGGTGCTGGTACGCGCTACCATTTCATTAACCGCAAGCTGATACTCATCCCATCTATCACGATTACGGTAATCTTCCTCGGTAATCTTATGCTGCTTATAACTAATTTGCTCACGCGCTTTAAAACGTGCTAATTGTTCATCGTTATCAATATGCAGCCAGAATTTTAAGACCAACATCCCATGCGCTGTCATTGCCTCTTCAAAATTGACGATTTCAGAATAAGCACGACTCCATTCGTTTTGAGTGGCAAAACCTTCGACACGCTCCACTAAAACCCTGCCATACCAACTTCTATCATAAATCGTTAACAAGCCCGCGCGGGAAATATGCCGCCAAAAACGCCATAAATAATGATGCTGTCTTTCTTCATCCGTCGGGGCTGCAACGGGAATAATTTGATAACTACGCGCATCCACCGCATGAGTCAAACGACGAATAGCACCACCTTTACCGCCCGCATCCCAGCCTTCAAACACTAACACACTAGAACGTTTTTGATTATGTGCTTCTCTGGCAAGTTTATTTAATTTTCCTTGATAAGCGGAGAGCTGCTGATTGTAGGTTTTTTTATCTAAACTTAATGATAAATCCAAAGAATCCAATAAGTTCTGCTGGCTAACATGAACCACTCCCGCAGCAGCTTTGGTAGGTTCAACCGCTTTAGTTGCTTCACGCTTAACAATATGTTGTTGAACTCGGCTGAGTATATGTTGAGCCACCGTTAAGCTGCTATAACGTATATTAGAACCATCAACCACTAACCACGGTGCATCGCCCGTGCTAGTTTCGGTTAAGACTTTTTCAGCTACCGATAAAAAATCATCATATAGTTTTAAATGCCGTTTATCTCTAGCGGTGACTTGCCAGCGTGTTTCAGCATTTTTTTCTAAGGCTTTCAAACGCTTTTTTTGCTCATCTTTTTTAAGATGTAGCCAACATTTGATAATCAATGCACCATCGTCAATTAATTCCTGCTCTAATTGGCGAATCTCCATTAACTCAACTTGAATAACATTATCATCGGTTTCGCCATAAACACGCTGCGATAAGGGATCGCTATACCAAGAACCGACATAAATGCCGACCGAACCTTTAGGGGGTAAGGTTCGCCAAAAACGCCAAAATTTAGGACGTTCTTTCTCTTCGTCACTAGGCGTACCAAAAGCGATAGTACGCATATAGCGAGGGTCTAACCATTCATTGAGTAAATTAATCACCTCACCTTTGCCGCCGCCATCTACCCCTGAAATCAGGATAATAACGGGAAAATCACCGCTTTTAAGCTGTTGTTGCGCCATTAATAATTCGGTTCTTAACGTAGGTATCTGGGTGTTGTAGTCAGACTTACTGACAGTATGACCTAATTCAGCAATTTCAAACATATCGCCCCCTTTTAAGAGCTTTTAAGGATAATTTGATTATACCTTTATCTTTATCTATAAATGCATTTTTGATGCTTAGGAATACAACTTTAATAACTTCCGAAACTATATCTGTCAACTTAGTAAAATTTATGAACCATGAAGGGCATGAAGAACATGAAGCTTTAAAGATTTTATCTTCATGTTCTTCATGGTAAAAATCAATTTTTAAAACTTGCTGGCATTTTATTTAGGAAAAGTGAAAAAACTTGTTTTTTCACTCCGTTGATTAACCCAACGTTAAAAAAACGGTACTATGTACTTTTATACTGAATAAATAGGAGATTCAGTCATGCGTCGTTTATTAGTCCTGATATTGCTCGTTCCTGCTTTGTGTTTTGCTGAGGAAGAGACCGAAGAAGTCATGCCAATGCCTGAAATGCCCGATATGCCAGAGGAAATTGAGAGTGATGAGGCAATGGAACCTGACATTACCATTATTCGTAAAGGTAAAAAAACTATACAAGAATTTCGTAAAAATGGAGATTTGTATATGGTTAAAATCATTCCTGATATAGGCCCTGCGTATTACTTAATTGATACCGATGGCGATGGCAATATGGATGTACGCGGCAGTGATTTAGATCGTGAGCAAAATATTCATCAATGGAAACTTTTGGAGTGGTAGGCGTTAATGTCAGTTTATACGGCTGTTAGCAGCGAAGAATTAAGGGGTTTTCTTAGCCATTATCAACTCGGAGAGTTAATTGAATTTAGTGGTATTGAAGATGGCATAGACAATACTAATTACCGTCTGAGAATGACAACAGGTGATTATATTCTGACCTTGTTTGAAAATCTAAAGCCTGAATCCATTCCGTTTTTTCTTAATTTATTAAATCATTTACAACAAGCGGGAACACATTGCCCACAAGCTCATGCGGATAATAACGGTGAAATGGTGCGGGTTTTACAGGCTAAAGCGGCGACGATTTTTAGTTGTTTAAGGGGTTCGTCTGTTTTAGAGCCGACTATAAAACAATGTGAAGCTATTGGTTCAGAATTAGGAAAAATTCATCTTGCAGGACTCAATTACTCTGAACGTCGAGCAAGTGATATGGGGGAGGATTGGTTTCAACAAGCCTTTGACAAAATAAAACATAAATTAGTTGAAGAAGACCTTGCTCTTATTACTCAACAACTTTTACGAGTGAAGCCCGTCAGTAGTCAGACGCTTCCTAAAGGTATTATTCATGCGGATTTATTTAAAGATAATGCTTTATTTACAGGCGATAAACTGACGGGAGTATTAGATTTTTATCTAGCTTGTTATGATGATTTACTATTAGATCTTGCGATTACGGTAAATGATTGGTGTCAGCATCAAGGGCAATTGCAAGTGGAAAAAATGACGGCATTAATTGGGGCTTATCAGCAACAAAGATCGTTAACGCATGAGGAAAAACAGCTTTGGCCTATTACGCTGCAAAAAGCGGCGTTACGCTTTTGGTTGTCGCGTTTGGAACATCAGCATTTTCCACGCGCTTCTGAATTGACGGTTATTAAAGATCCGAATATATATAAACAAATTTTTATACAACACTTACAAACTCAGCCTTTGGCCTAAGCTAAGACACGGAGCCGCGACTTTAGTCGCGGAAGCGTTAAAACCCTCGGTAGAACTTATAACCACCTTCACGACTAAAAGTCGTGGCTCCGTATTAATTGCTATTTCACAAAACAACTTTTCTCTGCATTGTTCTCTGCCTCTTTCAAGCGTTTCTTAAGACTTTTAGATTGTTCAGGATCACGAAAAGCCGCGCCATTTTCACCCGGTGTTTTACGCATATAACCAAAAGTGGTTGCCGCCTCAAATTCTTCAAAACTTAATTTTTCAGCTATTTTATCAATCTTGCAACCACAAGCGTATTGAGAGATATAAGTTAATCCCCCATGTTTAGCCACGCAGTTTAAAACATAATCGACACGATCGCGGGTAGGGTATTCATTAATATAGCTTGGTGTTTTAGCCTCTGGCTCAGTGTTTTCAGAGGCTTTATCGCCTGTTGCAGCACAACCGCTGATGAGTGTGATAACTGCGAAAGACATAAGTTTTGCGGATAATTTTTTCATGTAGAGATAATGGGTCTATTTTAATTAAATTAAGTTTCATAGTAACGACTCAGGCGGAGCCGCGACTTTTAGTCGCGCACGAGTCATAATTACTCAAAGGAATGCGATTCTAATAACTTACGAAATTATACCAGTCAACTTAGTAAAACTTATAAACCATGAAGGACATGAAGCTTTAAGGATTTTATCTTCATGTTCTTCATGTCCTTCATGGTAAAAATATATTTTAAGTTTCGGGTATTATTGTGTTTCATTCCAAACAGTAGCAAGAACACATTTGGTGCCATTAAAAGCCGTGTTTTTGCCCTGTTTTTTAAAGTAAATACGTTTTGAAGGTATTTTTAGGTCTCGTGCGCGACTAAAAGTCGCGGCTCCGTATACTACTGAGTAGTTATGTTTCATGCCAGATTAATGGAGCTGGCAAATCCATTGCTGAGTATTCAATGTGAATAATTCGGCGGTGTGTTGCGGTGATGGCTTTACGCGAAGCATGTAATAATAACGGATTCATCAATAATACGTCACCTGCATTTGCATCACCGCTGACGGCTTGATTCTCTTCAACTAAGGCCGCGATTTTTGCGGCATTAATACGTCCGTTTTTATGACTTTTAGGAATCACTCTTAATGCGCCATTTTCAAGCGTGGTTGTATCTAAGTGTAGGCGTAAAGTTAAGATACTGACTAAATAGCGTTCGGGTGGTTCAACATGAACAACGCCTTGTTTTATCCTCCATAACTTAAAGCCCTCTAAATCTGCCTTAGTTGATACGGCAATCGAAGTATCTTGATGCCAAGCAACATTCCAGTTTGCTTGAGGTATTTTATCAAAAAATACGGAACGAATTGGTTTAGCTTTTTCGCCTAATATAAATTGTGCGATCTGCAAAAATTCTTTTGAGTATGCTAAATCAAAAATACAAGGAACTTTGCTCATTAAATCTCGAACACCATAATGATTCATCTCGCGATTAAAATAGTTTAACTCATTTAGTAGCGTAGTAATTTGCTTGTCTGAAATAACCTTTTTTAGCAATACAAAACCGTTGTCGTAATAATCGGCCTTTAGCTTGTCGGTGATTATTTGCATAAATTATCCTCATCAAGGTTATTTAATCTCTATTTTAAATTTAAACCTGCCCCGTCTTTTGAATGCTTTTAAATCGCCATGAAGACCTGTCAGGTTTTAAGAAATTTAAAAGTAGCTACGTTATTTACGGCATATTTTAAAGTGTTTGTAAGCAATGACTTATGCTTTTGCAGGCTAGCTCAAAGAAATGATAAAAATCAATAATACAGACTAGCTACAGTGTTAGAATTAATAGCTTAGATCTTTAGTGGGCATGAGGGGTGATAAAGGCTATGGAAAAAATTAATTTACTTTTTATAGAGGATAATCCAGTCGATCAACTCGCTTTTAAACGCTTTGTTAAAAGTGAGAAGCTTGCTTATCATTATCACACTTCCTACTCGCTTGCAGAAGCGACGCAGATGCTTAAAAAATATGAATATCAATTAATTCTCGCAGACATCAGCTTAGGTGATGGGACTGCTTTTGAGCTATTTAAATATATTCCTGACTTTATTCCTGTCATCTTTATTACCGCAACAGGTTGTGAAGACACCGCAATTAGAGCGATTAAAGCAGGTGTTGCTGATTATATTGTGAAAGAGGTTGATGGAAGGCATTTAAAAAAACTACCTGACTGTATTCATAATGTTTTAAATAAACAGCAATTATTACACTCTCATATTGAAAAACTCATTAAAGAACATAAAAAACGCTTATCTATACCGCTTGACACTCAAGATCAGGAAAATGAATTTGAGTCACTGGAAGCCTTGGCATTTAAAACCCATATTTGTGTCACCATTACCGATTCTCAAGGCAATATTCTTAGAGTTAATAACGCATTTACTGAGGTCACGGGGTATCTTACGGAAGAGGTTGTCGGTAAAAATATGAGTATTTTAAAATCGGGCAAACAAGATAAGGCATTTTATAAAGAGTTTTGGCGACAAATAACTACGGAAGGAAAATATGAAGGCGAAATTTGGAATTACCGTAAAGACAAGACGCTTTATTTACAATGGCTTACTATCACTGCTGTTTATAATGCCGATCATAGTTTGACTAATTACGTTGCGATTATGTCGGATGTCACCGAAAAATATAAGATTGAGCAGCAAATCCGCAGATTAGCTTTTTATGATTCATTAACTTCCTTGGCTAATCGTCGTTTATTACTGGATCGCATTCAACATGAAATGGCGGTTGCTAAGCGATATAACTTATACGGTACGCTCATTTTTCTGGATGTAGATAAATTTAAAGCCTTAAATGATACGCATGGCCATGGCGAGGGCGATAAACTGCTGGTTCAAGTAGCAAGGCGTTTATTATCGACACTGCGTGAGGAAGATATGGCGGCTCGATTAGGCGGAGATGAATTTGTTGTCTTGATTCATGCAAAAGAGACAGGCTTAGTGGAAGCCAGAGAAAATGCTATTGTGATTGCTGAAAAAATTCGAGCGCATCTCAGTGAACCTTATTTCTTGATGAATAAAAAACATTTTTTTTCGAGTAGTCTGGGCGTTGCCTTATATCCTCATGGAGCAACTTATGCAGAAGAGTTATTACAACAAGCCGATAAAGCAATGTATACCTCAAAAAATCAAGGCGGTAATTATGTTAGTTTTTTTCATGAGAGCTTAGATTCGCAAAAACATTTAAATATTTTGCTGATTGAAGACAGTGTGACCGATACGCTATTAAGTACACATACCTTAAGAGAATTTGCACATAAGGCAGGGTTTAATATTAAAATTAAAACGCTTGCAAATGGAGAGGAGGCGATTGCTTATCTTGATGAGCTTGATAATTACCCTAACTTTATTTTATTAGATTTAGATTTACCGAAAGTCGATGGTTTTCAGGTGATGGCATGGTTAAAGAATCATGAGTTTGCCAGAAAAATTCCTGTGGTGGTTTTTACCATTGGCGAAGAGTACAAAGTGATTGATAAATGTTTAGCTCTGAATGCTAAAGATTATGTTGAAAAACCATTGACTGAAAATAAATTGCAAAAAATGTTACATCATATTGGTTTAGATAAATTTAACGTGTAAGCTCAATGACTTATAATTTTAAAGGGTTGTCAGGATCTACCCCCTTCATAAAAGGAATACGTCTATCTTGATTAGTTATTTGATAGATTTTTCCTAGCCAGTTATTAAATACCGCTTTTGCGGTATCTCGCCATGTATTATCAATATACGGCAATATTTCTGCTTCTGGAAAAACGGGTAACGTTTGATTGTCTGCTTTTGCCTGAATCACTTCTTGTTCGTAGCTATTGAATTTTTGTATAACCGCTTCACAAAAATAATGCATCGGTATCGGGGGGTAATTCTCTCGCTCTCCGCTAAAAAACATTAGCACTTCACGTTTATATTCTTTTAATAAACTCACGTCATCATATTCAGGATGACCTTGAAAATACACGATTCTAAATCCGTCTTCACTTACCGCAAGGTGTACGCCCGCTTCTTCACTTTTCACTAAGACTTTAATGCCGTGTTGTTCCATGTCTTCTTGAAAAACTTCATTAAAACGCGAATGCGGCACATCAAAGCGGGTATTACTTTCTGCAACCAAAGGGTGTAAGGGGAAGTCTCTATTGGTCACTTTATGTGAAAAAACTCCCCAGCGTTTTCCTGTGGGTAAGCGAGTGCGCTCTATCCCATAAAGATATTGAATGAGTGCATGAGTGGCAAGACAAGAGCAAACCGTTGAGGTGACATTATTTCTTGCCCACTCAAATACTTCCGTTAATGGCTGCCAAAAAGGTTCATCTTGTAAGTGTGCATGAGTGACATTTGCGCCACTGATAATCAACGCATCTAAACCATCGTGTTTGATTTGTTCAAAGGTTTCATAATATTCACCTATATGCGCTTGAGTCTCAAGGCCGCGCTCTAAACCCTCGATAGTAAATAAATGCACATGAAATTGGGCGATTTGATTACATGCACCGACCAGACGCATAAATTGTCGTTCTGTTGCTTGTAATGCCGCATCAGGCATTATATTTAATAAGCCAATATGCAGTTCTCGAATATCTTGATGTTGTGCGACTTTGGCGGGCAAAATATTTTCGCCCTCATCGGCAAGGCGTTTAAAGGTAGGTAAATCCGTATGTGCTACTAATGGCATGGTTAGCTCGCTTGCTTAGCGATTGTATCCGCAATCAGTTGAATAAAATCCGCTTCGTTTGTGACTCTGGCAACATCATCTGCATCTAGGGTATAGCCGTATTCATCGGCAATCGCTTGATAACGCGGTAAGCGCGATTTAAATAAACAAGGGAATACCCATGTGACAAATTCATCGGGTGAAATTTGCTCAGGGTTGCTATAGCCTTTTAAAGTCATAAACTCTTCTAAATGCGCATCTAAAAATTCTTCACGATAATATAAAGGTTTTGGATCGGTTTTAGCCCTAGCGATAATGGTTTGTTCCAGTTTAGGCGGAATTTTTATATAAATAATTAAACTGTGTTTAGCGAGTGTTTCTAAAACTTCGACCGAGTCTAATTCGCAGACACTGCCGCCCGCATCATTTAAAAAGTGTTTATAACCGTAAATATCTTCTGCTTTATGAATAAATTCTGGTACGTCTTGCATGGCAGCAATTTCAGCTTGCAAATGTAATTTCTGACGATGTTTAAATCTATCTAACGATAAACCGCCTTCATCAGCATTACCGAGTTTGCCTAGAAAACTGGAAACAGGGGCGAGGTTCTCAACACTCAAGTTATTACAAATATAAATCGAATCGGATAATAATAAATCGCGTAAAAATGGCACTTCTATGGCCTGACGTTTTATATTATCTAAAATAGGTTCATTTAAATATTTCGTGCCGATGCGGTAATCACCCGAATAATGAAACCATCTATCTTTAGGGAGTTTATTTGCCAACGTGGTTTTACCCGCGCCAGACATGGCTAATAAAGTAATGCTTTTGTTTTCCCAGTTTAAAAACTGCTCTGCCGTCATGTGCATCTGTCGTCAACCTGTTTGATCTAACATATCCGATACATTCATATCAGCGTTATCGGGTTTAAAATGAGTGTCAGGGTCTGAATAACCTAAATCGTCGGTTTCTAAATTACCATAAGGCGCACTCCAATCTTCAGGAGCTTCGATATAATCAAAGGTTGAGGCATACCAACTCTCCTTATCAAACTCGCCAATTTCTCCGCTAAAATACTGCACGTCAATCGTATCAGTATCTTCATCTATGGCGACCACTTTAAACTTCAAGTTGTTTTCAACATCTTTATACCAGCTTTCAATCACTGGATCTGTAATCGTTGCCATTGCTACACCCTCATAGTTGAGTTAATCTGACACCTTCAATTTATACAACTTAATGAAGTTATGGCAAGCACTAATCATAAAAATTTAATTCGCCTCGCGATAGTCGTTATCAAACTGGTTATTAAGCGACCTGCAATGTTGTTGTTTTCTATACCCTTAGCGGCAGGCTGGTATGGTTATGAAGTCTTTATGGCGCGTCCGGCGCATAGTTTTCAAGGTGTTCCACAAGCGCAAAGCTGGCTGACCCCATCTACCTTTACCCGCAACTTTAGGAGTGATGCATTCTTAGTAGGTTATTCCGATATGCGCGGCAATCCGCTATGGGTGAGCTATAAAATTAAACCAGTGCCTAAAAATGCGAAACGCTTAAAAAGACCGTCACGTTTTAATAAAGATTGGCGCAGTTTTAATAAAGTGACTCATGATGATTATCTTCGTAGTGGTTATGATAGAGGTCACATGGCTCCTAATTATGCGATTAGCCGTTTATATGGCAAACAGGCGCAGTTAGAAACGTTTACGATGACCAATATCACTCCGCAAAAACCGAAGTTGAATCGCAAATTGTGGCAGCGTTTAGAAGCGGCTGAAATTGGTCATTTTACAAAATTAGCCGATGAAATTTGGGTGACTACGGGGACGGTATTTACAGGTGATAAAAAATATTTAAAAAATGGCTCGAATGTAGAAATTCCTGATGCGTTTTATAAAGTGTATGCGATGAAGCCTAAAAAGGGTGAGGTTAAATTATTAGCGTTTTTAATGCCGCAGAAAGTTAAAGGCAATGAATCACTCGCTAAATTTGTGGTAAGTATTGATAAGATTGAAGAACTCACAGGCTTAGATTTTTTCCATGAATTAGATGATAAAATCGAAGATAAACTAGAAGCCACCGTTGATACTAAAAGCTGGCAGTTAGCGACAGTCGCCAACATTCCCTCACGCTTTTAAAATATCGTGTCTACCTTTACTAATTTTTCCGCGATTATTTTCGACATGGATGGCTTAGTGCTGGACAGCGAAAGCACTTATTTACGCGCATGGCAACAAGCAGGTCAAGAAATGGGCTATGCGTTTAGCGATGCTTTTTGTTTGTCAATGTCAGGTTTACATTCTAAAGCCGTCACTCAAGCTTTATTAACTCATTGTGGCGCAGATTTTGATTTGCATTTATTTCAGCAATTGAGCGGAGATTTTTGGTACACCGACGTTCAGCTTAATGGCATAGAGAAAATGAAAGGCTTGGACGATTTGCTCGCGGTCATTAAAAAAAATGAGATACCTTTTTGTTTAGCGACAAACAGTTTAGAAAAAAACGCGCGTGAATGTCTTGCTTTAGCGGGATTGAAAAATGAATTTAAACTCATCATTGCGCGTGACCATGTAGAACAAGGAAAACCCGCTCCCGATATATTTTTAAAAGCAGCCGATTTACTGCAACAGCCTATTGCTAAATGTATGGTATTAGAAGACTCTGCAACAGGGATTGAGGCCGCGAAAAATGCAGGGGCAATCAAGGTATTAATTCCTTCACAACCGCCTGTAAATAATGCCTTAAGTCACTGTTGTGATGTCGTTTTGAATGATTTAAACGAAGTTGCAGAAATTATCTTAGCGAATCTCCCCAAAAACAAAAACCTTGCTGTATAATTTTTGCCATTTTTTGCAAAAACTAATCGGATTATCTTTTGAAAAAACAAGCAATTAACAAGGTTTCCGTCGTCGCACCTGCAAGGCTGCACATGGGCTTTATGGATTTAAGCGGCTCACTAGGGCGGCATTTTGGCAGCATTGGTGTAGCCCTTAATGAAATTAATACCCGATTAACGCTTTCAGCTGCAACTGAATTAACGATTAGCGGCTGTGCGCCACAGCGTAGCGAAAAAACAGTCAAGCGTTTTTGTGAAGTGTTAAATGTCTCTGGCAAGCTACATATTGAGTTTGAATCCGCAATTCCTGAGCATGTAGGTTTAGGTTCAGGAACACAACTCGCCTTAGCGATTGGGATGGCTCTGAATGCGTTTTATGATTTAGGGTTAACGGTTAGAGACATTGCTCAATTAAGTGACCGAGGCGCACGTTCTGGCATTGGTATAGGTGTTTTTGAACAAGGTGGTCTAGTGGTCGATGGTGGTCGTGGAGAAAAAACAAAAACGCCTCCGATGATTTCACAAATGACGATTCCAGATGATTGGCGATTTATTTTAGTGTTTGATAAACGCGGGCAAGGTTTACACGGACAACAAGAAGTTCAAGCCTTTAAAGAATTGCCGCCCTTTCCCCAACAAGAAGCCGCCCGCCTCTGTTATTTATTATTAATGCAAGGCTTACCTGCCGTTGCAGAAGATGATATTGAATTATTTGGCGATGTCATCACTCAATTACAACAATCAGTGGGCGAACATTTTTCTGCCGCACAAGGTGGCGTTTTTACCAGTCCAGAAGTCGCCACTGAAATGGAATGGTTACAACAACAAGGCGCCGTTGCTATCGGACAAACTTCATGGGGGCCTACAGGTTTTTGTGCGGTGCGAGGTGAATTAAAAGCTCAAGAATTAATCACAGAATTAGAACGCAGAAATAGCGCGACAAATCTTTATTTTCAAATGACTAAAGCAACAAACAATAGTGCTGAGGTTTCTGCTTATCCGTGAAAAGAGTGAAAAAACAAGTTTTTTCACTGTACATCGTTCAGCTTTAAAAGCGTAATTCTTATTAGGAATTTCAAATGAAAGAAGTCGCCTCGCTCCGCTACGGAGTCATTTTTAAAAAAGCCTTTTGTGATGTAGAGATTTTCACAGGTTTTGTGCGTGATACGCTAGGCATTACTTTAGAAATAGATAAAGTAGAAACCGAAAAAACCTTCGACACGCCCGTTGGTAAAGTCCAGCCGCGTTTTGACTTATACGCCGAAGATAAAAAAAATCGCATTATTGTCGATATACAGCACGAGCGTCACACTGACCATTATGATCGTTTTTTACATTATCACTGTGTCGCTTTATTAGAACAGATTAAAAACTCCTCTAGTTATCGTCCGAATTTAAGCGTTTACACTATTGTAGTTTTAACCTCAGGCGATAAGCATAAAAAAGATGTGTTAGTTTCCAATTTTGATCCCTGTGATTTAGAGGGAAACTATATTAATGCGATTCCGCATAAAATCATTTTTCTCTGTCCTAAATATGCCAATGAAAACACCCCCGAACCCTTAAAAGAATGGATGCGCGCGATTGATGATAGCTTAGATGGGCAAGTTGATGAGACTGAGTACCATCTACCTGAAATTCTAAAAATATTTTCACATATAGAACGTGATGATATATCGCCTGTAGAAAAAGCACGTATGATTGATGAGTATAACTTCGAAGAACTTAAACAAACTCAATTTGATAATGGGTTGAAAGAGGGAGAAGAAAAGGGAAAGATCACTGAAAAATTAACCATGGCAACCACCATGTTAAAAGAAGGTTTTGACATTAATACCATTGCTAAAATAACAGGTTTGAATGAAGAGCGTATTTTAGAATTAAAAAAGTAGTTTTCGTAAAGAATGAATACGATATTTATCATTTGAATGATAGCGCAAGCAGCTTGTGGTAATAGATTACGGTGCCGATAGAGATACTCAAACTTTAATTAGCGATTTAAATAGAAACAGCACAAATTAGGAATTTAATATGAAACAAGTTGCCTCCCTCCGTTATGGGGTTATTTTTAAAAAAGCCTTTTGTGATGTCGAAATTTTCACAGGTTTTGTGCGTGATACCTTAGGTATTACGCTGGAAATAGATAAAGTAGAAACCGAAAAAACCTTTGATACGCCTGTCGGAAAAGTACAGCCCCGTTTTGATTTATACGCCGAAGATAAAAAAAATCGCATCATTGTTGATATACAACACGAGCGACACATCGACCATTACGACCGCTTTTTACATTATCACTGTGTCGCCTTATTAGAACAAATAAAAAACTCCTCTAGTTATCGACCTAATTTAAGTGTTTATACTATTGTAGTTTTAACCTCAGGCGATAAGCATAAAAAAGATGTGCTAGTCACACATTTTGACCCTTGTGATTTAAATGGAAACTATGTCAATGCGATTCCGCATAAAATCATATTTCTCTGCCCTAAATATGCCAATGAAAATACACCTGAACCCTTAAAAGAATGGATGCAAGCCGTTGATGACAGTTTGGATGGGGAAGTTGATGAAACCCATTATCATTTACCCGAAGTATTAAAAATCTTCTCTCATATTGAACGTGATGATATTTCACCGAAAGAAAAAGCACGAATGATTGATGAATATAATCTTGAAGAGTTAAAACAAACAACTTTTGATGAAGGAATCGCTGAAGGTATTGCAGAAGGTGTAGAAAAAAATAAGTTAGACACCGCGACTGCAATGATTAAAAAGAATTTGTCTAGCGAAATGATTGCTGAAATTACTGGCTTGAGTGAAGAAATTATTTTACATTTGCAAAACAAAGAGTAAAAAGCATTCAGTGGATTCCGTTCTTATCATCGCTAATTCAGGACGAATGTTAGCGCAAGCAGCGTGTGATATTAACTTAAAACCCGTAGTCATAGACTGCTTTGCCGATAGCGATACTCAAACCTTAGCAAGAGATTTTTATCAGGTTGAATCTTTAGCAATTAAAGATATACAAGCCATTATTGAGTCGCTAAAGGGTGAATTTAAATATTGTCTTTATGGCAGTGGTTTTGAGGCTCATCAAGATAGCTTATATTTTTTAGCAGAACATTTTCGGCTATTAGGTAATACCCCAGAAGTATTTGCAGCCTTACATGATAAACGTGATTTTTTCCTACGCTTACAACAATTAAATATTTCTTTCCCCGCCGTTTATTTCAATACAAAAACATCTAATCGTTCCCACGCTCCTGTGTGGGAATGCAGTTTAAGCCGCTCCAGCGGTGAGTCAAAATATCTTAAAAAGCCTTTCAACAGTCAAGGCGGTTTAAACATTCAATTAATCGAAGAACCCGATAATATCAAGGACGATAATCACTATTATCAGCAATATATTGATGGACAAGCTCTATCAGCCTTATTTATTGCTAATAATAAACAGGCAGAAATAATAGGCTTTAATCAACAATGGACAATTGCATTATCTAGCCAGCAGCAATTTGTTTTTTCAGGCATTATTAATCATGCTGAACTATCTGTACATCATCAGCAAACCCTACAACGTTGGGTTAATAAACTCACTCAAAGCTATGGATTACGCGGTTTAGGTAGCTTAGATTTCATCCTCTATAGAAATGAATGCTATGTGTTAGAAATAAACCCTAGACCGCCAGCAAGTATGCAACTCTATCATTCAGATTTACTCAAACTGCATTTGCAAGCTATCAATCAAAACCTCCGAGGTCTAAAACTTCCCGAACAATCAAAAAGCAAACCTTACACTGCCTACCAAATAATCTACGCAGAGACAGCGGTAAAAATCCCTAAGACCATGAAATGGCAAAACTATTGCTGCGATTTACCGCAAGAAAATACAATTATTAACAAGGGGCAGCCAATTTGCAGTATTATTGCTCATGGAACAAACCCTCAGCATCTGCGTGAGGATTTACACACAAAACAACATAACCTTTTACAGCAATTAACAAAACAACATGATTGAATACACAGCAAGCGTAAATAAACTCAGCCAACCTTTAGTTCAAGAATTACTTGATAACGCCGATAAATTAAGATTAGCCGTACAAACTTTAGATAATGGCAGTGTAATTATTGATGCAGGCATAGAAGCTGACGGTGGTTTAGAAGCAGGTCGCATCATCACCGAAATTTGCTTAGGCGGCATGGGAACAGTCGGTATTACTCACAGCCCTTACACCGAAAACTGGCCAACCACAATAAACGTCCACAGCAGCAACCCTGTGTTAGCGTGCTTAGGTAGTCAATATGCAGGTTGGAGTTTATCGCACGAAAAATATTATGCTTTAGGTTCAGGCCCTGCGCGTGCAATGGCGACTAAAACCAAAGACGGTGAAGTAGAGCCTGTTGAAGCGTTATATAAAGAATTAGCTTATCAAGATAATGGCGAAGAAACCGTTTTAGTCATCGAAAACGACAAAATTCCTCCTTTAGAAATTGTCGAAAAAATCGCTAAAGCGTGTAATGTTAATCCAGAAAATTTAACGATTATTGTTACTCCGACTAGCAGTATTGCTGGTTGTGTGCAAGTCGTCGGTAGAGTGTTAGAAGTCGCCATGCACAAAGCGCATGAATTACATTTTCCTTTAGAAAATATCGTAGATGGTTTCGGCAGTGCGCCACTTTGTCCTCCGCATCCTGATTTTGTACAAGCGATGGGGCGTACTAACGATGCGATTTTATTTGCAGGACAAGTGCATTTGTTTGTCAAAGGCTCTGATGAAGACGCAGAGAAATTAGCGAATGAATTACCTAGTTCAACCTCTAAAGACTATGGCAAGCCCTTTGCACAAATTTTTAAAGAATATGAGTATGATTTTTTCAAAGTAGACGGCATGTTATTTAGCCCTGCAAGCGTGATTGTTACTGCTGTAGAATCAGGTAACAGCTACCGCGCGGGTAAATTAGACAATGATTTATTGAACGAATCTTTTGCTAACAAGTAATTAAAATGCTTGATAAGTTAATAAATTTAACTTTTAACGATATAGCGGGATGGTCGTCGATCATCTCGCTGGTCATTTCCATTATTTCTTTAGTGCTCATTGGAAGTTTAAGAGCAAAGATTATTGAACAAAAGCGTAAAGCAAGGCTTCGACAGCTTTTTGAAGATGTTCGCAGAATCCCTAATGATGCTTTGCCCTTAACGACCGCAACACGCAGTAAGCTATTATCTTTAGCTCGAAATTTACCTAAAGGTTGGTTGTGTCATTTTTCTGCTAAAAGTAAAGCTGCATGGGATATTCACAAAGCAATAAAATCTGAGGATATCGCCTCTATACATGAAGGCATTGAAGACTGGATATCACATTCGGAGGATTTATGAATAAATACGAAAAATTATTCCAATCTATTTTTGATAAAACCAAAAATAAAGATATTAAGTGGAAACAAATTAATAAAACGGCTCACTCAGATCTTATTTTTAACCCTAATTTAGTTTTTAGGCAATTTTCTGGCTCTTTTCAGAAAGGTAAGGGTATTTTTGAGGTTATTTTCATTGAAAAAAAAATGGATGACCCAGAGCATCATTTTACATATCAAAAATATTCACCTGAATTATTAGTGATTGATGAAGATAATGAATTACTAGTTACTTTAACGGATTCTATCATTGATAAAAATCAAATGATTGAGCTAATGAGTCTACTTGAAAATAAAAATGAAAGGGCGAGAGTCTTGTTTGAGTGAAAGATGGTTGTAATTCAACATAATACAAAGTTTAACCATGAAAGTAATCCCTTACAGTTATAACAAAATGGGAGATGATTACTATATCTCTCCAGAACAAGCAGAAGCCGATAGCTTTTTAGTCACCGCTGCTGCATTTAAAGCCATTGAAGCTTTCAAAGAAAAGCCTGAAATGGAAACATTAATCCAGTTTTTACACGAACAAGCCCCTAATGTAGAGCAGCAAGAATTAGAAAAAGATGCTCAGCGATTACTCGATTATTTAAAAAGCTTAAATATCATTATTGATTAATCATGCTTTATTTTATTTATCAGTATTAGATAATCTCGCCCATTATCTAATTGCTTTAATCAGGGCGTTGAGGGTAGAGCGATGAAAAAAAATATCATTTTAAGTTTAGCTTTATTAACTGCCAGCACATTTGCATATGCGAAACCACCGACCATAGATTATCAATGGAAAAACTTTGATGGGAATAAAGAGACCTGCTTAAACTGGGCGGAGTCTGTGTTGAGTAACAACAAATTCACCGTGTCTTATTCTAACAATGCCACCACCGAAGTTGTTGCTCACCGAGGTGATTATAAAGCCGTGATTGCGTGCTTTAGCGATTATAGCTTAGTGGTATTCACCGTCGCAGGGCCTGATTACAAAACTGCAAAATCCTACGCAGTACGCTTTAGAGAAAACTTCTAAACAATGAAAAAACTCCCCATCGGCATTCAGACTTTTTCTGAGTTAATCGAAGACAATCATTACTATGTGGACAAAACTCCGCTAATTTCGCACTTAGTGGAAAACGGTAAATATTATTTTTTATCGCGTCCACGTCGTTTTGGAAAATCTTTATTAGTCAGCACCTTAAAATCAGCTTTTCGAGCCGAACAAGCTCTTTTTTCGAACCTTTATTTAAATGAACATTGGGATTGGTCTATTGAATATCCTGTTATTCATATTGATTTTGGACGCGGTGTTTTTGAATCAGCAGAGGTACTCAATGATCGTTTTGAAATGCTACTCAATGAAATTGCCACCTATTATCAAGTTGAATTGCATCAAGCAGAAATTGGCAATCGCTTTGCTGAATTAATCCGTGCTTTACATGAAAAAACAGGGCAACGTGTCGTTATTCTTATTGATGAATACGATAAACCGATACTTGATAATATAGATAACCTTGAGCAAGGTCTTATAATCAGAGAAAGTTTAAAAAATATTTATTCAATGATTAAAGGCAGCGATGCTTATATTAAGTTTTCCTTGCTAACAGGGGTAAGTAAATTCAGTAAAGTTAGCTTATTTAGTGGCTTAAATAATTTAATAGATATTAGCCTTAACTCACATTACAGCACAATTTGCGGCTATACCGAAAATGAAATAAAAACTGTCTTTACAGAACGACTAGAAGGCGTTGACTTTAAACAATTAGCGCAGTGGTATAACGGCTATAATTTTTTAGGTGAAAAAGTTTATAACCCTTTTGCAATATTGTTGTATTTAAGAGATAAACAATTTAAAAATTATTGGTTTGAAACGGGCAGCCCATCATTTTTATTAAAATTGGTAAAAGAGCGACAATATCGCGTTCCAGATATAGAAAATTTATTTTTAACAGAATCCGATTTAGGTAATTTTGATATAAACGATATAACTTTAGAAACGCTATTATTTCAAACAGGCTATTTAACCATTGAAAGGGTTGAAGAGTTTGAGGGCGAATCAATTTTTTATTTAAATTACCCTAACAGGGAAGTAAAAATGAGTTTAAATCGCCATTTATTACGCGATTTAACCCATAGCACCCCCACGAGTATTACTCGCCACTACGTTCAAATTTATAAAGCCTTAGACCAACAAAATTTTTCTGCATTAGAACAAGGTTTTAAAGCACTGTTTGCCGCTATTCCTAATGATTGGTATCGAAAAAATAATATCGCTAATTATGAAGGCTATTATGCTTCGATTGTTTATTGTTGTTTATGCACTCTAGGTTTTACGGTGATTGCAGAAGATACCACCAGTCAAGGACGGATTGATTTAACCGTTATTCGTAATCAAAATATTTTTATTTTTGAGTTTAAAGTTTTAACCGAAACTGACAAACAAGGCTCAGCTTTAGCACAAATAAAAACCAACAATTACGCCCACAAATATATCTCAGATGAAAACAAAGTTTTTTTAGTCGGCATGGAATTCGATAAACAACTGCGTAATTTAAGCCTGTTTGAATGGGAAGCTGTTTAAGCTATCTATGGAAAATCCGCCTACAGCGTTATAATGCCAACACTCACTATAAACCACCAAGCACTCTATTTTAAGACTGTCTGCAATGAAAATACTGAATCTCCATTTTAAAAATATCAACTCATTAGAGGGTGAAAGCCTCATCGACTTTCAAAAAAAACCACTCGCTAATGTAGGTGTGTTTGCGATTATAGGCCCTAATGGCTCAGGTAAATCCAGTATTTTAGATGCGATTAGCCTTGCCTTTTATGGTGAAACCTTTCGTTTTGATCGTCCTGCTGAACATGTGATGACTAAGCATACGGCAGAAAGTTTTGCTCAAGTAGATTTTTTATTAGACGGTAAAAAATTTAGAAGTCGCTGGCAAGTTAATCGCCAAAATAATCATGCAAAAGGTGAGCTACAAGAACCTAATATGCGCTTAAGTGCGTTAACCGAAAGTGGTGAAGAATTATTAGAAGAAACTACTCAAGCTGTCAGTGCGAAAATCGCTGAAATTGTCGGCATGGATTTCCATAATTTCAGTCGCTCGATTATGCTGGCACAAGGTGATTTTGCTGCCTTTCTTAATGCGCTAGATAATGAACGCATGGATATTTTGGAAAAAATGAGTAGCCCAGATATTTATGACGAACATAAGCAACAGCTAGTCACGAAAACGGAACAATCTACCCAGTCTTTAAATAATATTAAAGAAGAATTAGCGATGTTGCCAGTGATGGATGAGGCAGAAGCTGAGGCTTGTGAGCATGATTTAATCGACTTTAAAGAGCAGCTAGATGAACAGAGACAACAGCACAATGAAATCAAAGAACAGCTTGCTTGGGCTAAAAAAGTTCAATCATTGCAACAACAGGTTTCCAGCATAGAAAAAAAGCAGACGACGACTAAAGAACAAGTCAAAAAAACGCAGGCAAAATTAGAGAAAATTTCTACGCTAAGTAGCGTGACGACCTTTCAAGATAATGTTGACGGTATTGATGAGCAACAACAGCAACTTAACGAAACTAAGAAAACCGTCAGTAATTATAAGCGCGAAGTTCAGCAATTAGAAAGGAAATTGCAAGACGGGGGTTCAGATGTATCACAAGCTGAAGCGATTGCTAATGGAAAAGATGTTACTGAACAAAAACAGGCTATTGACCAGTTACGTTATCAAGTTAATCAAAATAAGGTTAATTTAGAAACACACAGCGGCTCGATTGCGATTGTTACTAAAGATATTTCGGCTAAAAAAGATTTACATGCGGTAACGGTTGATTGGCTTAATACTCATACTAGAGATAAATCTTTATTAGAGGGGCATCCTGAAACGAAGAAACTTAAGCAATTAAGGGCGCAAGTAAAAAAATTAGAGCTTCAGCATAAAGCGGTCGAAAAACAAAAGAATAATGCCGATCAATCACAAGAAAAAATGCAGGCGAGTGCAAAACAGGAAACTCAAAAGATTACTGGTTTGACGGCTAATTTAGCAGCGGCTGAGAAAAAGATAGAAAGCATGAAGAGCGAGCGTTCCTTAGCCGATCGTGAAGAATTAGTGGAAGAGCAGCAACAACGGGTTGATGATTTTAAAGAATTACTCGCCTTAGGAAAGGTTAATCAACGCTTCACAAAGACTGGTTTTTTAGGTCTATTTGGCAATAAAAATGATGATGAGCTACCTACGGTTAAAGAGCTAGAATCTAAAGCAAAAGAGATTGCAGGACAAATTGAAGAAGCGCAATTTTTAAGAAATACCTTAGAAAAAGCCATCGTCAACGAAGGTTTACTAAAAAAGATGCTGCAACAGCGCGAGCATTTAGAAAATGGCAAGCCCTGTCCTTTGTGTGGTTCTTTACAGCATCCTTTTGAAAAAAATCCACCTAAAGACACTAATTCTAAACAAGCCTTAAAAGATCAGAAAATTAAATTGCAATTATTGGTGGTTAAAGCCGATAAAATTAAACAGCAGATTGCCAACACCCAAAAACGCACCCTAAAAGAAGAGGCAAAAGATAATACCTTACAAAAAAACCGTTCTCAATGGCGCATTTTAAGCAATAAGCTAAATGTTGCTGGCGAAAAGATGGATATGGATAATTTATCTTTGATGAAGCAATTAGCAAAAGGTGAAGAAACCGAGCTAAAAGAGTTAAACCAATCCTTAAAATCATTTCAGGAACAGCATACTTTAGTTGAGAAACTTAAAGTAGGTTTGGCGATAGAAAAAGAAAAATCTGAAACTTTAAAAAATAGTCAACAGCAATTAGAGAGTGAATCGGGTAAGTTGCCTGAAACCTTAGCGTTATTGGAAAAAGAGTTAACGCAAACCCAAGCCGAAGAACAATCATTGACCGAAAAAACGATGGCGCAACTAGAAACTTTAGGGGAAAAATTTCCACTTAAAGCAACTCAAGATGCTGCGTTAGTCGAAAGTTTAAAAGCGCGTGAACAAGGTTATCGAAACTATATGGTACGCGAACAGGTCATTGAAAAAGAATTGACCGCGTTGAATGAAAAATTGCTGCTTTCGCAACAAAAAAGTGAACAGCTTAATAGTGAAATTAAAAAAGATTCAAAAGCGTTAGTGACAGAGGAATCAGTAGGCTTGCATTTAACCTTGGTTGAAAAACAAAAATTAATCGCCGATAAAGAGCAGGCATTCGCACAAGAGCAGCAACAATTCGAACAGCAACAACACGTTTTAGACGAAAAATTAAAGGACAGCCAATTCTCAAGCCTGTCAGAATTAAAAGAAGCTTTAGCCTTAGTCGCCGAAAAAGACGGAACGGAACAACGCTCAGCTACCTTGCAAGAGCAGATTGATAAATTAGAATCTCAACAGCAACAATTAGAGGCTCAATTAGAGGCAGAGCAACAAGCCGAAATGAGTGAAGAAAGTGCGGAAACGTTGGAAGCTAAGTCTCGTGCCTTAAATGAAAAAGTAACGATTACTAATGATGAGATTCGTCATTTAACAGAGAAGCAACGTAAACAGGTAAGTGTGCAGGAAAAACTGGCGCAATTGTCAGAAAAATTAACACAGCAACAACAAACGGTTGCCGAAGCAGAAGCCAGTTTGCAACAAAGCGAAGAAAATGGCGCAGTTTTCCGTCGTCGAGTGCAATTAAAAATGGCGACGCAATTATTATCGCAAGCCAATACAATATTGGAAAAAATTAGCGGGCGTTATTATATTCGTCAAGCACCTAGTGATACTGGCCTAGCTTTAGAAATTGAAGATACTAAGCAACAAAATAGTCGTCGTCTACCTAAATCTTTATCGGGCGGTGAAAGTTTTGTTGTCAGTTTAGCGTTAGCTTTAGCCTTGTCGGAATTGGCAAATAACGGTAAGTCGGTTGATTCTTTATTTTTAGATGAGGGCTTTGGTAGTTTGGATTCAGAAACACTTTATACCGTTGTCAGTACTTTACAGAGTTTACAGACTCACGGTAAAACGGTGGGGGTTATTTCTCATGTCGATGGGGTTAGAAAACGTATTAAAACGCGCATCGAAATGGTTAAAAAACCGAATGGTTTGAGTCAGTTGAAAAAAGTTTCCTAAAATGTAATTACTTTCGAGTGTACGGAGCCGCGACTTTTAGTCGCGCACGAGACCTAAAAAACCTATGAATTTAGATAGATTAAAATAAGTGCGCTTTAAAATTCATACATGAAATTCGTGCGCGACTAAAAGTCGCGCCTCCGCCTGAATAGTTATCTAAAAACTAATCCTCGATTAATACAATTTTCAAAAAGAGATAAAACAATGGCTATCCCTTTAACAAGCTATCAACTTAAAATAACTTTAGAAGGTGCTAAGCCACCTATCTAGCGTAGGGTTTTGGTTTCTAATCAAATGAACCTTGCCGATTTGCACACCCTTATCCAAATTACAATGGGATGGCAAAACTGCCATATGCATCAGTTTATCCATGAGGGCGTTTTTTATGGTGAACTCAATGATGACTTTGATGATTTTGGCATGGAAGTTAAGGATGAATTCAAATTTCGGCTAAAGCAAGTATTAAAAAATGAAAAAGACTGGTTGCGTTATGAGTATGATTTCGGCGATGGTTGGACACATAAAAT
>WTBX01000127.1 GCA_013138855.1 Methylococcaceae bacterium | reverse complement strand
ATCTGAGAGTAAGTATTCACCTCCCCCCTTTGGAAAAGGGGGATTGGGGGGGGATTTATTTAATAAAATCTCCCCTAACCCCTCTTTTTTTAAGAGGGGGACTGAACACTTACAGCTGAGATGACTTAAAGTATTTTCCCTATCCAATCAAGCACATAATCTTGTAAGTCATCGTCGCCAATATCTTTTTCTTTTACGGCGTAACTACTCACTGAAACACCTGCTTCTTTAGTGCTGGTTGCATCACCTGTTACTAATGGATGCCATGAGGATAACGGTTCACCATCGGCAAGTAAACGATAGGCGCAGGTGCTAGGCAGCCATGTGTAATCTTTAAAATCATCATGCTGTTTTAAGTCGATACACTCGGGGACTAATTTACAACGCTGTGCATAATTAGTGCAACGACAGGTATCAAGGTCAATTAAATCGCAAACTACGCTGGTAAAATAGATTTCATCTGTTTCATCGTCTTCTAGTTTAACCAAGCAGCATTTTCCGCAGTTATCGCATAATGACTCCCATTCTTCGGTGGTCATTTCGTTTAATTTTTTAGTTTCCCAAAACTTCATAGGTGAATGCGCTCCATTAAATAGCATAAACAGTCTTGTTGTATTACCCGCTCATCCAGCGTTAGCATTGATGGCATGGTTTTGCGTCGAATTTGTAATTCATTGTTTTGAATATCAAAAAATTCATTGGTGACTATATTACCATTTTCTTCTTGAGCAATAAGAGGGATTTGTCCGCCATTGTTAACTTTTCCTAATATTGTGCCTGCTGGAATTTCAGTGAAATTCATCCGCTCTATTTCTTTATCTAATAATAATGTGGCATTTGGGTCATCAAAACTAAATTTTATGTCTGCGGGGACTTTAACTAAGGCTACGGTGTGAAATAAATCAAGGTCTTGAGGAACGACAGGGTGGTCGGCTAACTCGCTTAAATGTAAACAACTGTCTAAATATTCAAACGCATGATCTGTTCCATGTTTTTGATTGGGGCGACCGCATTCTAAGGTTACGGCGGGACATATCGGTGCAAATGCACCTGATTGAACGCCTTTAGGACGTAAAAAATAGACCACTAAGCGGCTAAATAAGGTGGCTAATTGTATATATTGATTATCTAGTCTATTCAGACAAGCATAATGCGGATTTAATCCCGTATTATTATGAATATCTATACTTGCAAAGATATTACGTTGTTTCATCACGTCAACAATTTCAGCGGCAAGCCGTGTTTCTGCGCAAGGAGCTAATTCTGTATTTGGCCAAATACGGTTAAAATCTGGCTGATTATCTAAGCGTCTTAAGCCTTTACTCGCTGCTAAAGTATTGCCAAAAAAAATAGAGAGGGAGCGTGGTAATTGACGTTGTTGATATTTTTTTAATAAAGCTTGAATCGCCAAAAAACCCGTAGGCTCGTTGCCATGTAATAACACCGATACGAATAAAGGCTGGGGATTTTTTCCTGCCAAATGAATAATCGTAGGGTGTGGCAATAAGCTGTGTAAGGATTGCGGGCTAGCATTTAATAAGCCATCAGGAATAGAATCCAATTGTTTAAGTTCTAACATGCTACACAAGACTCCAAGTGCCAACAGGCTCGCCTGCTTGTTGTTTATTTAAATAGTGTTGGGTCATGGTTTTAAAATCTGTCTCTTGAGTCTGCATAAATTGACGTTGCCATAGGCTACCGTTTTGTTTAGTTTCAACGCGCTGTTGAATTATATCTAAATAAATCACTACATCATCATGAGAAACCCCTAAAGAGATTAATCCTTGTTTGGCTCGCGGTAGTAGTTCTTTTTTAAATAAGCTATGTAGGCGGTGGCTATCGCCTTTTAACCATTTAATATGACTGTCTAGCCCATAACGTGCCGCTTGATAAAAATTATCTTTGGCTTGGCTAAAGGGCATTAATAAACCGTCAGTCATAATTTCATCAGATAAATTTTTTGATAAGCCATAATAAAAGGCGGCATTGGCAATAGTATCGACAACGGTAGAACCTGACGCTGGGCTACGATGTTCAACGCGAATATGGGGCGTGCCATCCTCATCAAAACCGATTAAAGGTCGATTCCAACGCCATATTGTACCGTTATGTAAACGTAGATGTTCAAATGCCTCAATAGGCGTGTCTTCAATGACAGGAAGTAACGAGGGAAAATGTTGTAAATTTTCAAGAAAACATTCAAAAATAGAATGGTTAGCATAGCCTGAACCAAAGCTAACACGCTTTAAAGGCCCTTGGGCAACCGCATTATAACCCCCTGTTTCAATCGCTTGTTCAAAGAGGGGGATGCGTGATTCATGCCATAAATCTTTACCGAATAAAAACGGGGTATTTGCACAGACCGCAACCATTGCTGCGGAAGCGATAATAGAGGCGTTATAGAAGTGATGCGCTCTATCTAATGGCAGTTGAATATGAATTTGAAATGAGGTTGCCGCAGATTCGAGCATTACATCATCATGGGTAAATTTTAGATGCTGATTGCCTGTAATATCCAGATTAATCGGTTTACCACGCGCCGCTAATATTTGTTGATTAAGGGCGTGATAACGATT
Organism: Methylococcaceae bacterium; assembly: GCA_013138855.1. Classification (GTDB taxonomy): domain Bacteria; phylum Pseudomonadota; class Gammaproteobacteria; order Methylococcales; family Methylomonadaceae; genus WTBX01. Next base: position 6,524 of record WTBX01000127.1, on the reverse strand, counting down.
CATATTGGAAATATTCGCCAAGGTTAAATCACTACGTTCTAAAGTAGGTAACGTCCCTATCATTAATAACTGGCTATTTAAATGCTGTGCATCTTCAACGCCGCGATTCCAAGTATTTTGTAATTGCGTTTGTAATTGGCTAAAGATATTGTCTGTTAAGGGTAAAGGCTCACTGTTAAATTCAATATTAAATCGCGCCAGTTCTGCTGAGACTAAAGGGTTATTTGCATGAGCAATGTAATCTTCATTAATTGACATAGGGCGCATATTGTCATCAACTAACCACGCCTCAATTTCAAAGCCTGCGGTAGGCTCACGCTTAGAGCAGCCTTTATCGTTAATTAAGCGTTTTAAGAGTGCGGTTTCTTGTTGTAGTTTTTGTTGGAAACGGGCAAAGTCACCGTCAGAAAATTGAGAAATGCCAATTTCTTGTCCCATTTAATTAAGTCTCCGTTAAACGATAATATCAATATGGAAAGTGTTTTTGTGCTTTTCGTATATTCGGAACCGCGACTTTAGTCGCGGTAAAGCGTTACACAAACTCAAAGTCTGTGTTTTAGGCATCGCCCGCGACTAAAGTCGCGGTTCCAAAAGATTTAAAATGTACGAAAACTTATCTTTAGGTTTAAATGTAAAGCGAAAAATAAGGCTTTATTGTTTCATCAGTATAATTTGATTAACCTTATCGGTGTCAGAAAACGCTTTAGCTCTAACGGACATATCGTCCCCCATTCGCAATTCTATTTTTATATCACTAATAAATCTAAATATTAGCGGTAATCGTCGAACTTCGCTGACTTTTGTCGCAATTAAATCAAGATACATTGGGTTTTTAGTGTCATCAATTTCCCATGTAATCGCATCGCCTTTGGTGCTGTATTCACCTTGAATCATTTCAGCTTTTTTGTCTTTATAAAATATAAAGGAGGCGGTTTGTCCTTGATGATCTGTTCCTGTCCATTTTCCAATGATTTTTTCTTGCGGTGTAAGGCTACAAGAGGCAAGTAATAACAGCATGAAGGCTATATAAAACAATTTATTCATTTTTTTCTCCTGACAAAAGCAATGACTGGCATCTTGGAAGCGCGATCTTTAGTCGCGGAAAACTAGCAATGAAAAGGCATTTTTTAGTAAATTGAAGAGCGTTGTTGATGCTTTCCGCGACTAAAGATCGCGGTTTCGACACATATTTAGCGACAGGACTGGCAGTCCTCTCTTGATTTTTATAGTCTACGGACTGCCAGTTTTTATTTCCGTGATTCGCCAATAGCTAAAGCTATTGGACTCCGATTTAAACTGTAATCTGAAAAATGAAGGGTGTTATTTCGATGTCATAACCCAGACTCCATCCCAGTTTTCATCGGGTTGGTTAAGTTTTAAATAGGCGCAGCGATTGAGATAAAGATCTGTTAATGAATCATTCGGGTTGAGTTTAGAGGCTTCTTTAAAGCTCTTGGTCGCTTTATCCCATTCTTGCATACGATAATATTCTTGAGCTTTATTAAAAAAACCAACCGCTTCCATTAGATTGGGAAAGCTGGTTTCTGAATGATAATCTAATACCTCATAGACTCCGACAGGCTTGGTTTTTCCTTTAACGATAACTCGGTCAATTTCGCGTATTCGATAAGTGCCATGTAATTTTTTATAAGTATTTTCGCTAAAAAGTATTTTAGTTGAATATTGTTTACAAGCACTTTCAAGTCGAGAGGCTAGATTGACTCCATCCCCAATCATGGTGAAATCCATTCGCTTTGGTGAGCCAATATTTCCTGAAACAATATGGTCTGTATTCAAACCAATGCCCATATCAATAGGCGGTTTTTTTTGTGCAGCGCGTTCAATATTCCATTTAACTAATGATTGAATCATCGAAATTGCGGTACGAACGGCTCTATCGGCATCATCACCGTGTGCAATGGGAATACCAAAAGCCGCCATAATCGAATCACCGATAAACTTATCCAGCATTCCGCCTTCGTGTTGGATACATTCAACCATCAGCGTGAAATATTCATTTAATAAAGAGACGGTATTTTGCGCCCCTAATTCTTCTGTGATGGTGGTGAAGTTGCGAATATCTGAAAATAGAATGGTTGCTTCGGCACTTTGTCCACCTAAAATACCTTCATCTTCCGTGAGTAACTGGTCAACAATACTGGAATCCATATATTTTGCCATCGTAGATTTAACCCGCTTTTCACTGGTTATATCATCCATCATCAGCATGACCCCTAAACGCTCTTTGTTCACGGTCATTAACGGCATGACGGTAAGATTAATAGAGATTTTAGTCTCATGAAAACGTAAAGTCGCATCCATTACCGTTTCAGGTTCTTGGGATTCTTCAACAAGCCGTATGCGATCCATAACCCAAGCATTTTGATCCATAAAAAAATCATCGGCTTGTTTAAAAATAATATCTTTAGACGTTATTTTTAATATTTGTTGAATAGCCGAGTTACAGGTAATTATCTGACCATTCTCGTTAATCGTCACTACCCCATTAGACATACTGTCCAGCATACTTTCGTTGTAGTTTTTCATGTTCTGCACGTCAGCGAATAACTTGGCATTTTCAAGACCAATAGAGACATGCGCACTAAACGCTTTTAATCGTTGTTCATCATCTTTTGTAAAGGCTCCGCCGTATTTATTAAGTACCTGAGTAGCACCAATGGTTTTGCCTGATTTATTTACAACAGGAACGCAGAGGATTGATTTAGTAAAAAAACCTGTTTTTTTATCAACGGCGGGATTAAAACGTAAATCGGCATAAGCATAGGGAATATTGATAGTCTCATTATTGGTAAAAACAGCCCCCGCAATCCCCATATTATTAGGGATTCTAATCTCTGCCATTTGTAAACCTTCACCCACTTCCGACCAAAGTTCATTAGTTTTCTCATCATTCAAAAACAAGGTTGATCTTTCGGCATCTAATAGCCGCGTGGTTTCACTCATCACTTTACGCAATACGGCGGATAAATTAATTTCTGAGGTAATATCAGAAACAACATTTAGAAAGTCACGTTCATCGGCTTTTTCGGCATCAACTTGTTCAATAAACATCGCCGTTTCAAGTGATTTTGCCATTTGTGTGGCTAAAGTATTGAGTACTTCATGGTTTTCTTCGGTAAACTCTCCATAGCGTTTATTAATCGCTTCGCACACCCCAATAATTTCACCATTAAGCTTTCTTATTGGAAACGCTAAAATATTTTTGGTGACCATGCCTGTGACTTTATCAATACTGTTATCAAAAAGCTCATGACTATAAACATCTTCAATAATAAGGCTGGTCTCAGATTGAAACACATGCCCTGCAATACCTTGGTCATTAAAAATACGAATTTCTCTGGAGGTGCCACCATATATCGCTTTGGAGTAAAGTTCTTTAGTTCGATTATCTAATAAAAAGATAGTTACCCATTCGGCTCCAGATTCTTTTGCCATAATCTCAACCATCGCGTTTAAAACATCGCTCAGCGAATCAGCTTTTGAGATTTTACGGTAGGCATTTAATAACATTTCAGAATGTCGTAATCTTTTCCCCTTTTCATCGTTTGTTCGTTCAGGAGAACGTAAATCATTTTTTATATTAAACTCGGTAGATTTATTCATGCTCGTTTAAACGCTCTCGTAAAGCAATAATGGTGTTTTTTAACACATTTGTTTCAGAGTAATGCTGAGCTAAGAGAGCTTGGTTATTATTTTCTTTTTCGCGAGTAAATTGTTCCAATGTCTCTCTTTGTTGACGAATCATTGCTTGTAATTGCCGTGTCTCTTTAGCGGATTCAGATTTTATTTTCTCTAATAAATGTGAATCAGTGTTTTTGTTGTCCTCTATTTGTTCACGCAAAAGGCTAAGGGTATTTTTTAAATCAATAATTTCCTGACGATGGCTTTGCTCGACCCTTTGTATGTTCTGTTGAGATTCGGAATGAACGATTTCAAGTTGTTGTCGCAAGGTTATAATCGTATTTTTATAAACATTTATATCCGAATGTAGTTGCTTTAGATTATCTGTTTCCATGCTGACCTTTAATTTCAAAACGCAGAGCTATTACTCGCATAAACTGTAAGTGTAATATGAAAATCATATAGGGTTAAACATTTCATCTCATATAAGTATTTGACCATAAGCTTGCTAATATTTTGAAGTTTAAGGTTAGGTTCTTTTAGGAGTGCTTTGTTAAATCAGGCTATCAACTTAAGGCGGGATAAAGTAGGAGCTAGACCCATCGAGGTTTTGAGAACCTCAGCGGTCTGAGAACAACTGTCCCGCCTTAAAATGGTAGTCTTAAATCATGAGCGGTTTAACTGCTTAGGAATGCAACTTTAATAATTTCCGAAACTATATCTGTCAACTTAGTAAAACTTATGAACCATGAAGGGCATGAAGAACATGAAGTTTTAAAGATTTTATCTTCATGTTCTTCATGCCCTTCATGGTAAAAATATATTTTAAGTTTCGGATATTATTTATTCCTTACTCCATTCGTCAAACTTATAATAGCTTTCGACAACGTACAGTGAGAACGGTTAAACCTTGATAATACCTTTAGTTTTAACAATCTCCAACCACTGAGGAAATTCATTTAATAATCTGTCGTATAAGACATTATCAGGAATAGTCGCTATATCACTGACCAACATAACGCCCGCATTATCATTACCTCGTTTTTCCAGCGTATCTAGCTTATTTAAAAATACAAATTCCTCTTTGCCAATTCCAACAAACTGCCAAAATATTGGTTGCCTAGAAACTTGTCTTAGCCATGCTTGAGTCTCTTTTTTATCCGAACAATCGCCATCGGTGATAAAAATAACAAAGATAGGCTGATTGTATTTACCGAAATAATTTTGTTGAACTTGCTCTATCGCTTTGGAGTATTTAGTCGCTTGATTAATTTTATGTTTTGCGACAATTTCACGCTCGACATAATCTTGTAAATCGGCTTCGGTTATTTTCTCTAACTGTACGGCGTTAGTACCAAAAACATAAGCATCAACTTGTTGATGTTCATCTAGTTGTATTGCTAATGCGAGGACACGCTCTATTATTTGTTGAATCGTGCCATTTTTATATAAGGGAAACATGGATTTAGAAACATCAAGCACTAAAACTACCGAGGCTTTAATATCAATCAATTGCTTCTTTTCAAGACTGATGACGGCTTTTTTTCTAAGGTCAATTAACGAGGGCTTCATACTAATCCTTAATGACTAACTGATGTTATGCAAAGACTGGCGGCTATCTGAAAGACGCAGTCTTTTGGATAGCTGCCAGTCCCCATTTTATTGAAACTTGGGGACTGGCAGCGACCTAAAGGACTTAGTCCTTCAGCTCGCCGCCAGTCTTATTATTGCTTTTATGTAATTACGGTGGAGCCGCGACTTTTAGTCGCGCACGAAGTTTCAGGTATGAATTTTAAAACGAGCTTATTTAAATCTGTTTAATTTATAGATATTGAAGATGTTTTTAGGTCTCGTGCGCGACTAAAAGTCGCGGTTCCTTATGGTAAAGTCATTAACGAAATAGTTTTGATATAACGGAAGAAAGGGTATTCAATAAATCAGGTTCTTCATCATTTTTATAATGTGAATAAGTATGACGTTGACTGAAATCTCGATTTAAATCCAAATGAGCCGTTTGGCGTTGCGTTTTTTTCTGTTCGGCTTTTTGTTGATGTAATATTTGCCCTCCTGCTTTTTTCCACTCCATCAAATGCGTAATTTCACCATTATCCAGCCAAATGCCATGTTTATGGCATTGATCTATAATTACGCCACTACGATGCCCGAAGTTGACTCGATTCATCATCATCTGACACACAGGACATTTAATATATTTAACTTTTTTAGATTGATAGCGGTCTTTATTAATATTTTGAATGTGTTTGAAATTTACCGTCGCTACACCTGATACCGCGCTATCAAGTAGCGTTTCAATTTCACCAGGATCAAAAAATAAGCCGAAACATTCAGTGCAACGTTCTATATATAAGTGTCCATTGATTTTTAAGTCAATGGTTTGCAGGGTAATATTGCAATGTGGACAAATACGGTCGGAATAAGGGCTTTCAACGCTAAATTCATGTTTAGAGTCTAAATCAACATCATTACGCACACCGGAATATTGACAACGGTTGGTATTTGGCTCTAAGGGGGCAGAGCAAGTTTTACAAACAGCCATAATTAAAAGTCATCCAATATTTGTTGTTTTTTCGCTTTATATTCATCTTCGGTGATAAATTGCGCCTCGTACATTTTTTTTAGTTTTTCAAGTTTTACCATCGGGTCATCAGCAGCGGCTTGAGGTGCTTGCTGGGGATGTTGAAGATTTTGAAACGCTTGCGCCATATTTTGTCCTAAGCCCATTCCAGCACCTAAGCCGACACCAATTCCCGCAGCCCCGCCTTCATTACGCGCCGCTTCTCGCATCGCTTCTAGTTGTTGAATGCTGGCATAATCTAAGCCTACCGCTTGTGCGGCTTGTGCTTCGGCAGTTAAATCGGCAA
>WTBX01000190.1 GCA_013138855.1 Methylococcaceae bacterium | reverse complement strand
GCAAAATATTTAAGCAAAGTCGTTGCTCCGCGTTGCTCTAATAAATCAAGAATCTCTCTCGCAGTGAAAGATTTAAATTGTTGAATTCGCTTACTGTGTTCACTACCGCTAGAAATAAAATGCAAATGATTTTCTAAAACCACATACGCATGAAGTTTAAAATCTGTATTTTGTTGTAGCCATGTAAAACTATCGAAAAGTATCTGTACACTTTCTTTACGAGTGAAAACGGGTTGCCAACCTGCAATTGTTGATGTATGAAAGTAAGGGTATCCTTCATTTAATATTTTATAGCGACTACGACCCATATTAGTTTAATGCTTTAATTTAAGTATTCGTCAAGCAGAGCTTGACGGTAGGCATTCCCAAGCTGGAGCTTGGGAACGAGAAATTAACTTGAATTTATCTTACTAATTTATTTTCAACCCTGCCTCAAACTCATGCGGATCTAACTCCGCTAGCTGTGTCCTCACTCGCGTTCTCAAATCTTTAGCAGGATTCAGCACATAAGCTTCATAATCGGCATCCTCAGGATTCAACAATAACAACTTAGATAAAGCTGTCGCCAAACGTGTCACCGCCTTAACATCTCGACTATCACCCTTTAAAGGCGGTACATTGCCATAAGGAAACTCAATATCACTCACCGTGCGTAACTGATGTAAATACTCACCAAACACATCTGCTTTAATCCCTAAACCCTGCGCCGCGCTCTCGGTGGTAAAACGTGGACTTTTCCAACCTGCAATAATGCCGTGAAACCTGTCTATTAATGCACTGTCGTGAAACATCTCAGGCAAATGACGAATATAATCAGACTGCCTCGGCTCGCCTGCATATAACTCAATATTTGCCAAAATCATCAAACCACATTCACTGGTAATCTTGTCATTCGCAATGGTGTAATGCCCCGATTCTAAATAATCCTTAAACTTCGCATGAATATCATCCGCACCTTTAAAACTAATCGACTGCCCTTCATCTAATACCAACAAATCATGCTTGCCTAATAAACCGATTTCCTTAGTATTTAAGTTTTTAAATAACTGCGCGTTAGTTAATGCTCCGCCACTATTGAGCCAAACATGACGACTGAGATTAGAAAAAATAAACGATTTTCCCGTGCCTTTGGGAGCTAATTCCATCATATTCAGGTTATTTTGAATCAACGGCAATAAACGTAATAACACATTATTTTGCTGCTCTTCCGAATACGCCGCAGGTTCATAACCCATGGTTCGCATTAATAAATGAATCCATTCGCGGGTAGTGAATTGTTCTCGCGCTTTTACTAAGTTGGCTAAATTCACCTTGCCTGATTGCATCGGATGAAATTCAACCAATTCAATCACATGATGTTTACCTTCTGGACGCACAAACAAACGCCCCGCGCCCCATTGACCGCCTTCTAATAATAATTGATTGCTATCTAAAACCTCATTCACAATTGAGGCATTGCGCTCATCTATACAGGGAATGGTGAGCAGTTTTTCACCTTTTTTAATATCAATCCGCACTTCAAAACGGTCTAACAAAACCACCGAATCGCCCGAATGTAAGTGATATTTTATTTTTTCCTTTTCACCTTTGGCAGGCAAATGTTTACTCATAAAGTCGGTAATTTCTTGATAAACCTGCGCATTATCTTTTTCAGGCGATTGAAAACGCGAAATTAACCATTCTTCGACAAAACTTGGAATGGTGCGTTTTTCACGAATTTTTAACTCTCTGACTAACGCTTTGTCTATAGTGAGTTCACCGAAGTTTGCAGCGATTTTTTCATCTAATATTTGTGAGTTCATAGGATTTAAAACATATTATTAAATTTATTAGATTCAGTATCTTGCTCTAATAAAGCAGGGGGAAATTCGACGTTAAAGAGTTTGTTATTCTCTTCATTGGCTTTATCGGTGCGTTTATAAGTGAGCTGTAATTCAATCTCGGTTAAACCTTCTTGAATTTGTTCAGAACTAAAGTCGATTTTTAAAACTTGGGTTTTAGCGGCGCGTAAACTGTCTAGGTTGGCTTTGCCTTTAAACGGTGGGGCGAGATTTAATTGAATATTACTGACTTCACTATTAGAGATTAACGAGAGTTCGATTTGCCACACTTTATCCCCTAATTTAATGCAGCTTTGAGAATTTAAGCTGACTTCTAAAGGCGTTTTAATTGGCTCTGGGATGTTAGAGGTCAGAGTGATAAAGGGAATCATCACTTCTTCGGGGGTTAAACCGCCATGTGTTAATAGTGCGTCGGAACTTAATCGCCAGCGTTTTTTAGGGACGGCATAGTTATTGATTAATACAAAATCTTGGTTGCTGTCAATTTGGCTTGCCTCTTTAAAAACTCGCTCTTTGACTTTGCCTAAGGGTTTTCCTTGATAAAGTTCATCGGTTACGGTCATGCCATGATCGGCAGTGATGATAAACGCAATTTCTTTATTAAGATGGGCGGCATCTTTACGCCAGCTTTCAATCGAGCGTTTAATTTGCTTGATAATCGGCTTAATATCGTCACGGTGTTTGTTAAAGCTAATACAATCATGTAATCGCTCATCTAAACGATTTTCAAAAAACACCACTAATTCGCTGTTCTCATCAAGCCGTTCTGAGGACTCTTTCCAGCTTTTAACGACTTTTAACGAATTTTGATAATGATTTTGCAGAACTTCTGTTTGATTTGAGCCTTTTTGAGCAGAAGCTTCTAAACCTGTTAAAACCGCCAATTTTCCGACTTCGGTTAAGGTGGGCAAAGGCGCGAATAAGCTTTGAGTTTGTAAATTCAGGTGATTTAATCCCGCTAATTCGGCTAACACACTATCTTGGTTGAGTGCTGATAAAGCATCAACCATAATCACCACCACAATATAAGCCTCTTTCAAATAAGCTTGGATTTGTTGCTCACAATATCGCCAATTATTCGGCAAACTGGACACTCGAACAGGTTGACTTAATAACCAATCACTAAAACTTTGGGTGACGGTTTCCTCAGGTGTTTGTTTATCTAAAAATAAAGCGCGGCAATAATCAAAATAACCGTCTAACCATGTTAAAACATCCTCAACACAGGCATCAGATTTTAACAATGGATACGATTGCAGACGTTGTTGTAATTGGCTTAATAAAACTTGGCTTTGTTCACTGCTGAAACTTTCTAATTTGACTAATAATTCATCGGTGATTAAGTCTCGATTAGTTTCGATTAATTCGCTTAATTCGTTTAAAAGTGGCGACCAGTCATGTAAACACTCGCATAAAACAGTCGCTGGAATATCTTGATGTAAAATTTTATGTTCGATGGCTTGTAAGGCGGAGATAAATTTTTCAGCTAAACCATTGGCGTTCTCTTCACTTAAAGGTAAAGCAGGTAAGGCTTGTAATAAAGAATCGGGCAGGTTTTTAGGCGGTAAGGCTTGATTAAGTTGATGCTCTGAAATAAAGCCGCGTAATTGTTGTAGGTGTTGTTGATAAGCTAAGGTATTTAAAAATTCGCTTATTGAGCTGGTTTTTAATAACTCATCAATTAATAAAGTAGCGACTTCTTCCCCTAAAGCTAAACCGAGGGTGAGATGATTTTTAAAGTGGATTTGTAGTGGTTCTATTTTTAACAACTGCAAAAAGGCTTGATTTTGGCGACTTAAGGCATTGATGAAGGTTTGTAATTCACAGCTTAAGAGTTCAGCATCACAGCGTTTTATTAAGTCTTTTTCAAATGATGTCGCAGAATAGACCTCGGAGGTTTCTAAAATCTCCGAGGTCTGGGCAAGTTCTAATAAATCGGAATTAATAATAATTTCATCCGATAACCATGCAGGTAGCTCTGTTTTTAAGGCTTGAGCCAGTAAAACACGCGGTAATAGTTGTTGTGTCGGTAATACGCCTGTTAAACCTTCGTAATCACTAAAGCGTTTAAATAAGGCGTGGCTATTAATTCGCAGCCGTAATAAGTCTGGGTTAGCGATTTCTAAATGCTGATTGATTTGCTTTCTTGCGACATTAATAGCAGTTTCAGAGGCTTCAACAAGCATCGCGTCTTCGGTGTCGATACCGAATTGATCTAAAATAAAGATAACAGCCATTATTCATCGCCGTATTGATTTAAGACCGTACTTAAAGCGGCTTTAATTTGAGAGCTAGGCAACTGCGTTCGGACAAGCACTTGATTTAACTGCTCAATCAAATCTTCGGCAATCACAATAGAAGTCGGCTCCGTCTCCGTATTAATAATCCTTTCTGGTTGCGGTTGTTGATGGTATTCAATTAAGGTTTTTAAATTACCTTTACATTCACCAATTTCAATTTCATTACATTCTTCAAACGGTTTATCTAATAAAATCTGCGTGACTTGATTAACATCAAGCTCTTTATCGTGTTGATGGTCTGCTAATAAACCGCCTAGAGCTTTTGCTTTAGGACTGGCATCCTCATGGTTTAAACGATTAACCAGCGTCTCTTTAAATAGTGGACTTTTAGGAATCAGTGTTTCAAAGGTTTTTTTAATTTCATGACCATTTGAGTTGGTAATCTTTTCAAAATCATCTAATAAGCTTTTAAGCTGTTGTTGTGCTTTATCGACATCACTTTCCCCGCCTAATAACTCAATTAAACAATCGGCTAAATCTTGCGGATTTGTAGCTATTTTTTGCACAAATTTCACTAATTGCCGTGTTTTATCTTGTAATTGTCCTGAGGTTTTAATCGCCTCTGATTGTTGATTGACAAAATCGCGTAAAGCTTTATTACACTCTATGGCGTAGTCTTCATTGCTTTTATCTTTTTTAGAAAGTCTAAAATGCAAGCCCACCGCATACAGCATCGTGAGTTGTTTAGGGGCAAAATCAAACAAACGAATCGTGAGTTTACTGTCTTCGCTAAACGCACTATTTAAGTTTTTAGCAAAGTTTGCTTCACCTTTTGCATTAGTCCATCGTAAACGCGGGACTTCGTGACGAATTGCAACAGCGGCTAATATTGCTAAGGTCGAACTTGGCAATCCATAAGGTGGGGTGATGAGTTTAGCGCGTAATTTAGACACCTCGTAAGGTTCACTCGCCAATAAGGTTTTATTAATAAGCTTTAAAA
>WTBX01000320.1 GCA_013138855.1 Methylococcaceae bacterium | reverse complement strand
TGCGTTTTTAACGCCGCCTATCCCTAAACCTTGGCGTTGACCTAGAGTGTAATACATTAAGCCATGATGCTTGCCTATGTATTGACCTTCTGGGGTGCGCATTTCTCCCGCTTGCGTGGGTAAATAGCGTTGTAGAAATTCTTTAAACTTACGTTCACCGATAAAACAAATCCCTGTGCTATCTTTTTTCTTATGATTATCAAACCCTGCTTTTTTCGCTAAAGCACGTAATTCAGGCTTCATCATTTCCCCAATCGGAAATAAAGTTTTAGATAAAGCTTTTTGTCCCAAAGTATATAAAAAATAACTCTGCTCTTTATTTGGGTCTAAGCCTTTTAAAAGCTGATATGAACCGTTTTCATAACCCACTCGCGCATAATGCCCTGTAGCGATATATTCCGCCCCTAAATCTTCAATCGCATAATTTAAAAACGCTTTAAACTTTACATGTTTGTTACATAAAATATCAGGATTAGGCGTGCGCCCTAATTTGAATTCCGATAAGAAAACTTCAAAGACTTCATCCCAGTATTCAGTCGCAAAATTAACGGTTTTTAATTCAATACCTAAAGTATCACAAACCTGCTGTGCGTCGGCTAAGTCTTCCATAGCCGTACAAAACTCTGTACCGTCATCTTCCTCCCAGTTTTTCATGAAAAGACCCGTAACTTGATGACCTTGCTCTAATAAAGTCAATGCGGTAACAGAGGAATCAACGCCACCCGACATGCCAACGATAATATTTTTACTCATAATTTAAATCTAAACTGGATTTTAATAACGATAAGGGGTAAAACTGCCCTTGAAGATAGTCATCTATGGATTCTAAGACTAAAGGACTGCGTAAAGCGTGTGATTTTGCGGCAACTTCATCCCGTGTAAGCCAATGAGTTTTAATAATACCCTCATCTAAAGCTTGCTCTGGATTATGATTATAGACTTGCCCTGCAAAACAAACTCTTAAAAAACTGGGTGCATCGGGATTTTTGCGCCATAGCTGGATAGAAATAACATGCTCAGGGTCAAACTGCCATGCGGTTTCTTCCAAAACTTCGCGTTTTACAGCGGCAGTGAGGTCTTCGCCTTCTTCTAAGTGACCTGCGGGTTGATTGAAGGCCAAACCTATATCGACTTGTTCTTCAACTAATAAAAAGCGTTGCTGTTTTTCGACAACAGCGGCAACGGTAACATGAGGTTTCCAGACCATAAGAGAGACTTAACAAAAAACGCGCCATTTTACTTGATTTGTTAGTATTATGCGTATAAAGATTGAATTTATTATAATTAGCTCCATCTTTAAAGATATTCTCAACCAATACGAAAGCTATGTCCGATAACGACCCTTTTAATGACGATGATGACGATGGCGGTTTAGCCGTTCAGGAATCAAAACCAAAACTAAAAAAGCCGCCTTTATATAAGGTGCTTTTGTTAAACGATGATTTTACCCCAATGGATTTTGTGGTTGAAATTTTAACTGATTTTTTTAATATGACTTATGAAACCGCCACAATAGTCATGCTACAGGTACACAACGAAGGAGTCGGTGTCTGTGGGACTTTTTCTAAAGATGTGGCAGAGACTAAAGTGTATATCGTGAATGAGTACTCACGTGAGCATCATCACCCTTTAAAGTGCTCAATGGAAGAAGCTTAAAACTGGAGAATTCAAATGTTAAGCAAAGAACTAGAAGTAACCCTAAATCAAGCTTTTACCGAAGCACATGAAAAACGTCATGAGTTTATCACCGTTGAACATTTATTATTAGCCTTGTTGCATACGGCATCGGTAGAGCCTATTTTAAAATCTTGCGCTTGTGATATTGATACTTTAACCGCTGAATTAATGCAGTTTATTAATGAAACTATTTCGTTGATTCCAGAAGGCATAGAGCGCGAAACACAGCCAACTTTAGGTTTTCAAAGAGTGCTGCAACGGGCGGTATTTCATGTACAAGCCTCTGATAAAAAAGAAGTCACAGGGGCAAATATTTTTGTTGCACTTTTTAGTGAACAAGATGCTCATGCGGTTTTTTTATTGAAGAAACAAGATATTTCGAGATTAGATGTAGTGAATTATCTGGCGCATGGTATTTCAAAAATTGAGCAGGATAATGAGTCTGAAGACGAACCTGATGTTGAAAACCCTAATGTAGGAGCAGAACCCTCTAATAATCCTTTGGAAAAATATTCCACTAATTTAAATGAAGAGGCCAAACAAGATCGCATTGACCCCCTGATTGGACGAGAGCTGGAAATTGAACGTACCGTTCAAACTTTATGCCGCCGTCGTAAAAATAATCCTTTGTTAGTCGGTGAGGCGGGTGTAGGTAAGACAGCCATTGCAGAAGGGTTGGCTAAACGCATTGTTGATGGCGAAGTGCCAGAAATTTTATCTGATAACGTGATTTATTCACTAGATTTAGGGGCGTTAGTTGCAGGCACTAAATATCGCGGCGATTTTGAGAAGCGGTTGAAGTCTCTAATGAATCAACTTAAAAAAGAGCCTAAATCCATTTTATTTATTGATGAAATTCATACCATTATCGGAGCAGGTTCTGCCTCTGGCGGTGTGATGGATGCTTCTAATTTAATTAAACCTGTTTTAGCCTCTGGGCAATTACGTTGTATTGGTTCGACCACTTACCAAGAATATCGCGGTGTTTTTGAAAAAGATCACGCGCTTGCACGACGTTTTCAAAAAATTGATGTCACCGAGCCATCGGTTGAAGAAACCTTCCAAATTTTAAAAGGTTTACGTTCACGCTTTGAAGCGCATCATGATATTAAATACAGCAATGAAGCTTTGCATTCTGCCGCAGAATTAGCCGAACGATTTATCACTGATCGCTTTTTACCCGATAAAGCGATTGATGTGATTGATGAGGCAGGTGCTAAACAGCAATTATTGACGAAGGATAAACGCCGCGAAACGATTAATAGTGAAGAAATTGAAGAAATTATCGCTAAAATTGCGCGTATCCCAGAAAAATCAGTGTCTTCTAAAGATAAAGATAAGCTAGAAAATTTAGAGAAAAATTTAAAAATGTTGGTGTTTGGACAGGATGAAGCGATTTCATCGCTTGCTGCCGCCATTAAATTATCACGCGCAGGCTTGCGTGATGCGACTAAAACGATAGGTTCATTTTTATTTGCAGGGCCTACAGGGGTAGGTAAAACCGAAGTTACTCGTCAGCTTGCTAAAGTGTTAGGTGTGGAGCTGATTCGTTTTGATATGTCTGAATATATGGAACGCCACACGGTTTCTCGTTTAATTGGCGCACCTCCAGGTTATGTAGGATTCGATCAAGGCGGCTTATTAACTGAACAGGTTACAAAGCACCCTCATGCGGTATTATTACTGGATGAGCTGGAAAAAGCCCATCCTGATGTTTTCAACCTATTATTGCAGGTTATGGATCATGGGACGCTAACCGATAATAATGGCCGCAGTGCTGATTTTAGAAATATTATCCTAGTCATGACCACGAATGCAGGCGCGGAAGAGGGCAGTCGTGCTTCCATAGGCTTCACGCATCAAGATCATGCTTCTGATAGCATGAAAGTGATTGAGAAAGGCTTCTCGCCAGAATTTCGTAATCGCTTAGATGCCATTGTACAATTCAAACCACTCGATATTTCTATTGTCGGTAGCGTAGTCGATAAGTTTATTTTCGAGCTAGAAGGCTTATTAGCAGATAAAAATGTCACTCTGACATTAGATGCCGATGCGCGTTTATGGTTAGCAGAAAATGGCTGTGACCCGCAAATGGGCGCAAGACCGATGGCACGTTTGATTCAGGAAAAAATTAAAAAACCATTAGCGAATGATTTATTATTCGGCAAACTTGCAAACGGTGGTCATGTGCGTATTTACGTGAAGGACAAGGAACTTTGCTTTGCGATTGAAAGTAAAGATATTAGTATTTTAGAAAAACACTGATATGCAGGGACGCTTGCGCTGTCCCGTGCAACACGGGATTAGCGCATACGGAACGTAATACGACCTTTCGTTAAATCATAAGGTGTCATTTCAACTTTAACTTTATCACCCGTCAAAATACGGATGTAATGCTTACGCATTTTTCCAGAAATATGGGCAGTGACCACATGTCCGTTCTCAAGTTCTACTCTAAACATAGTGTTCGGCAGGGTATCAATGACCTTGCCTTCCATTTCAATTTGATCTTCTTTAGCCATGATAGCTCTCCAGTAATTTTAAAACCGCCCATAATAGCATAACTCTGGATTTTGCAATAGAAACAACGTGATTTATTTTAAAATAACATTTCAGCTTTCTTAAAAAGGAATATAGGCTGTTTTTATAAACTTATGAAAGTTAAGTGTTTTTTTATTTATTATTCTAATAGTTAATTAAACTATATTAAATAGCTTCTTTGTATACTTTAACAATACCTATGCCAAACGTGAAAAGTCAGGTTAAAATATAAACCCCGTGACTTTAAGTTGTTGATTTTATTAGCCACACTTTTTTAACCTACGTTCAAGATAAGGCTAAAAAGCAAATTGGCGTAGGTCTTACTTTAAACAACACAGTTTAATTAATTGCTGTTTGTTGCTTTTACGCAAGTCTTTGTTGCATATAAGTAAATTATAATGGAATAATAAACTCATAACATATAAAATACTCTTTTACGAAAACAAACGGTGAATAATTTGAAAACAAAACTTAGTTTAGTCATTGCCAGTCTATTAGCAATGCCTGTTATTACGCTTGCCAACGATGTTGAGGAATTGCCGACGATTATCGTCGAAGGCACAGGAGATAGACCTGGTACTTTTGCAACTGCTCCTGACTCATCAGGACTTAAAGATACGGCCTCGTTATTAAAAAATATTCCAGGTGCTAACGTAAATCGTAGTGGTCCTTTAACAGGAATTGCTCAATACC
>WTBX01000297.1 GCA_013138855.1 Methylococcaceae bacterium | reverse complement strand
CCTTTGGAAAAGGGGGATTCAGGGGGGATTTATTTAATAAAATCTCCCCTAACCCCTCTTTTTTTAAGAGGGGGACTGAACACTTACATGTTTTTAGGTCTCGTGCGCGACTAAAAGTCGCGCCTCCGTGTACCCTGAAAAGTGTTAGACCTCCGAGGTTTTAAAAACCTCGGAGGTCTGAAAAAACACGATTAATTGAGGGATGGTATCCCTGAGTTACCTATATTATTTAGGAAAGATGTCTAATAAACATAACAACTATTTGGAAAAGACTATGAAAACTCGCCTTGTCATTATTTTTATCATGGCTAATTTATGGATTTTATCGGCTAAAGCGCAAGAAGCAGATTGGCAAAGATCGTATCAATTAGAAAGCTATGGAAAATACAGCGAAGCGATTGCCGCTATTGATGTGATAGAACCTAAAAGTCATGATGGTGAATTAAAAGCGATTCGCCGTGGTTGGTTATTTTATTTATTAACGAGTTATAACGAATCTATTCGTGAGTATCGCTTGGCGATTGAGCGTAATAATAATTCTGTCGATGCGCATTTAGGTCTATTGCTGCCGTTATTGGCTCAACAACGTTGGCGTGAAGCTGAACTGGGTGCTAACAATGCGTTAAAGCTTGCACCGAATAATTATTTAGCTTTATTACGATTAGCGATTGCGCAAGAAGGTCAACGCAATTGGGAGGGTATGCACAAAACAGCCACGCAATTAGTGAGTGCCTATCCTACTGACACCAGTGCTTATGTTTATTTGGCTCGCGCAAATCTATGGCTAAATAATAAAAAAGCAGCCACTATTGCTTACAAGGCCGTTTTATCACGTTATCCCGATCATCTTGAAGCAAAAACTTATTTCGTTAATAAATAATTAAAAATATAAATATTCGCAATGAGCATGGAATTTAACCCCACTGAGATAAGTGTACGCAATAATTTTGATTTAAAACAACACCGTGAATCTCTTTGGCGAGATTTAAAGCTAATAGCCAATCATCAGCCATTTGATTTGCCTACATTTAATACGGTGTTCAATCAACTTTATGTCATTGATAGGTTTTGGACTTTTCCTGGACGCGAAGTGATTTATCGTTTATCGCATTATTTGCAACAACAGCAATTTTCCTTAATCACGCAATTAATCAATAACTGCGATTATTATTTGCAGACAGGGCGTTATCGTTTACAAACCTTTGTTCCTTATCAAACGAATCTATCCCTGCTTAATCAGCCGATATTGCATGATGAAATGCAGATAAATTCAGTCTCGCCGCTTCGACCTAAACCCTATTTTGAAGTGTTGATTATTCATCCCTTTCCAGATGAATATGAAATGTTATACCGTCAACAATTAGGCAATTTAAAATCACCTCAAGACGAATTTATTTATGACATTGTGTTTGTGGATTGTGCGGAAGATGCTTTGACAGCGATATTAGCTAATTCGGATATTCAAGCCTGTGTTTATTTGCACCATATTGTCTATGCGAGTTCTCATTCTACTGAATTATTCGCCCATTATAATAAGTCTTTATTAGCGCATTTACCTCCGCCTATCGCTGCTGAGAGTATAGAAGTTAACCTATGCCGTAATATTCGTTGCTTACGTCCAGACATTGACCATTATTTAATTAGTGATCTATCGCCTGCTGAAGTACCTTTGACGCTGCGCCAGCATTTCAGTCGGGTATTATTTCATGTGCATCCTTTTCAAGATCTACATGCCGCCATTCTCAAAGGGGTTCGTCAGCGTTATTCAACGCCATTCTTTGATGCCCTGCAAGCCTATAGTCGTCAACCTAAAGGGGTTTTCCATGCCTTACCTTTGTCGCGAGGCGCGTCGGTTAAAGGATCGCCGTGGATACACGACATGCTGGATTTTTATGGCGATAATATTTTCTTAGCAGAAACCTCATCGACTCAAGGCGGTTTAGATTCCTTGCTTGATCCTACGGGCGCAATCAAACAGGCACACATTAAAGCGGCTGAAACCTTTGGAGCGGATTATAGTTATTTCGTCACTAATGGCACATCAACCTCCAATAAAATTGTCATGCAGGCGAATTTAAAACCTGCTGATATTGTGTTGATTTCGGCAGATTGCCATAAATCAGTGCCTTATTCCGTAGTATTGACAGGAGCTTTCCCCATCTTTTTGGAAACGTATCCATTACCGAAATATGACCTTTATGGGGGCATTGATTTAGCGCAAATTAAAGCGGTAATGCTTGATCTTAAAAAACATGGACGCTTAGATAGACTGAAACAAATCACCCTGACCAATTCCACCTTTGATGGCTTGGTGTATCACAGTGAAAATTTTATGATGGAAATATTGGCAATTAAGCCCGATATTATTTTTCATTGGGATGAGGCATGGTCAGCCTTTGCACATTTTCATCCACTGTACTACAGTCGAACTGCTATGACTGCTGTACAAAAAATTCGTCAACGCATACAAAGTCATGAATATCATCTTATGTATGCACAATGGTCGGCTGATTTTGAGGCGAATACCGATGAAAATAAATGGCAAAAAACACTTTATCCTGATCCCACCAAGATTCAATTGCGCGTTTATGCCACTCAATCCACGCACAAAACGCTGACCGCCTTTCGTCAAGGCTCAATGATTCATGTGGCCGATAGCTTATTTAATCAAGCTCGATTTCTTGAAGCCTTTAGGATTCATACCTCAACCTCACCGAATTACCAAATCATTGCCTCATTAGATATAAGCCGTCGCCAAGTTGCGATGGAAGGTTTTCATCTTGTACGCAAAGCAATCTTATTAGCAATGCAATTACGCGAACAGATTAGCGATAACGCACTACTTCAAAACTATTTCACCGTACTAGGTGATGAAGAATTAGTCCCGCTAGCGTATCGAGATCAAGACCCCAAGACTTTAAATACACTACAGCAATTAAAAAAAATAAATATCCCCGCAAGCACATTGGCAGAATTGAGTGCGCGTTGGGATGTCTCAGGGTTTGTGATTGACCCGACTCGTATTACTTTAGATATACGCAAAACAGGCTTAGATGGCTCTGGATTTAGACAGTTATTAATGTCACGTTACGATATTCAGGTTAACAAGACTTCGCGCTACACCGTGCTATTTTTAATTAATATCGGCGCAACACAGGCAACGATTGATTATCTGCTACAAGTGTTAAAAGAAATCGCCACATTTTTTAATGATAGTCAATCGGATGGCATAGAACATACTCAAGAGGAGGTTTATATTCCTCTCCCAGAAAAACGCCGTTTTCATGAGTGCTTTCTACCTTTTTCAGACGGGGAATATGCCGTGAGTGATATGCGTACCGCTTATTTTTTAGGAAACGATGACGAGCATATTGATTATGTTGCCTTATCCGCAGAAACCTTGCTCAGTGTGCAATCGGGGATGGTTTTTGTTTCAGCCAATTTTGTGACTCCTTATCCTCCTGGTTTTCCCGTTATTCTTCCTGGTCAAATTATTACTTCTGAAATTTTAATTTTCTTTCAACATATCAAAATAAAAGAAATACATGGTTTTGATTTTTCGCGCGGTTTTAAAGTGTTTCGTAATGATTATTTGGCGCAACTGACCGCTAGCTCGCAATCACGTCACTCTCATATCTCACCTATAACTAACTAATAATTATTGAAAATGAGTAAACATATATTAAATTCAATCGCTGAGATTAAACAGTATTTCGCCGCTAATGATGTGCCTTATTATTTTATGAGTGCCAGCAATTTTAACTTAATGGGTATGCACGATTGGGTTAAAAATTGGCGCAATATTAATCTAATAGATTGTTACGACAATCAACACCCGCAGGTTTTAATGGTTGAAAATGACCATACTCAAATTTTTGCAGGCATCGAAGATATTAATCATTATCTTATTAACAGTCCGCAAGCTAAAGCCTTGTTTGATGCGGAAAAAAACACAGCGCGAGCGATTTTTTTATTTTTTGATGAGCGATTAGAGGCTATTTGTGAATCTTTAAATATTGAGATTATTTTACCTAAAAATAAATTAGTTAAAGAAATTGACAGCAAAATAGTTACCACAGAAATAGGCAATCAAGCCAATGTCGCTAGCGTCCCGAATGCACTTGCTAAAATTGATGGCTATGAAACACTTTTAAACGTCGCTAATGAGGCTGAATTAGGTGAGCGATGGGTGATACAAACGCCTTATGGTGATTCTGGAAAAACCACCTTTTTCATCACTAATGAAGATGATTATAAAAAAGTTGCTAAAAAAATAGAGCGTGAAGAAAAAGTTAAAATAATGCGCTGGATTAATTGTAGGGGAACGGCAATAGAAGCCTGCACAACCCGTTGGGGAACTTTTGTCGCTCCATTGTTAACAGAAATTATTGGTGATTCGCATTTAACCCCTTATGCAGGTGGCTGGTGTGGGAATGAACTTTATGAAGCGGCATTTTCTCCAGACATTCGCAGCCAAGTATTAGAAAAATCTGAAGCTATTGGTGAAATCCTATATCAACGCGGTTATCGAGGTTATTTTGAATTAGATTATTTAATTGATAGAGACACGGAAGAAGTGTATTTAGGCGAACTCAATGCACGAATTACAGGCATTAGTGCAATGACGAATTTGTCTGAATTTAGCATGAAAAATCTGCCATTATTCTTATTTCATTTGCTGGAATATGACACTAATGTTGAGCTAAATTTTGATGTTCATGCATTTAATCAAGCTATGCTGAAAAATGGAGCAGAAGGCACAGCGGCGCAGATGATTATGAAATACACCGAAGAGCCATTGAAAATTATCACGGAAGCTCCTGTCTCTGGTGTTTATAAGTTGACAGCAGAAGGTGATTTACAACTAAAGCAAGCAAGCACTAATCGCCGTGAAGCATTAGGGGAAAATGAAGCGTATATCTTACGCATTAGCGATAAAGGTGAATATGCTTACAAGGGTAACGATTTAGCTATTTTATTTTTAAATCAAAAAATAGCGAATACAGAGGGTAAATTAAATGAAAATGGACAGCAATGGAGTGATGCACTCAAAGCGTGTTTCAAGTTTCGCCATCTTAATCAAGAAGAACGCTCTTTAGTTGAGCAGACCTATAACCCTATTAATATTAAAGGTGAAAAGGACGAATGAATATAGCTGCCCCCAAACGATTTCAATCAGTTGATGAGAACTACCCTGAGGAAAAATGGCTTGCTCACTATCATGCCGCTATGCCCAGTTATCGTAACTGGTTCGCCAGCGAAGGAGAGCTTAAACGTCCTAGTTTATTAGAATGTCGAGAAGCTTTACAAACCTATATGCCTGAATTTATTCCCTTATGGGAACATTTAATCGACATTACAGGGGCTGATGCTAATGATGCGCGGTTATTAAGTTTTTATTGCCCCGCACCGTACTTAGCGGGGTGTACGCAAGCGGTCTGGTCGCGTTACTCACCGATATTAGTGCGTAACTATGATTACGCGCCCGATTATTGCGAGGGGCGGATTATGAAAAGCTGTTGGCATGATACTCAAGTCATTGCCTCTACAGATTGTTTATGGGGAGTTTTGGATGGTATGAACGAGCATGGACTTTCGGTATCGCTTTCCTTTGGCGGAAAAGGCGTAGTGACCGAAGGCTTTGGAATGCCGATTATCTTACGCTATATTTTAGAATTTTGTACCACAGTCGATGAAGCGGTCAAGGTGCTATGCCGTGTTCCCGCGCATATGGCTTACAACATCATCCTACTCGATGCTTATGGTCAAGTACGCAATGTCGAATTATCACCCTTCACCCGACCAAACATCACCTACAAGCCTTTTTCGGTAAATCATCAAGGGGATTTTGCACTGACTAATTATGCGATGTTTTCAAATTCTTACGAGCGTGAACAATTTATCCTTGATAAACTTTTCGATCCCTTAATTAGCATTGAATCCTTTGTCAATTCATTTGAATTCAGCCCGCTATTCACGTCCAATTATGAGCAAGGATTTGGAACTTTATACACCGCGATTTATAATCCACAGTTACGCGCAACAGAATACCGTTGGCCTAATCAAATTAAAATATACCAATCATTTGATTACTTTGAAGAATATGAATTATGGATTAATTATTAATCTATAGTTGTGTTGTTAAAACTATTAGGCAGACAGCTAAGATTAATTTTGAAAAAAGATAAAGATTTTGAAAACTCTAAAGAACATAGAGTTTAACGTGGCGGAGTGGACGGGACTCGAACCCGCGACCCTCGGCGTGACAGGCCGATATTCTAACCAACTGAACTACCACTCCGCAGCGGTAAAGAGCGCGTATTCTAAGAACATCCACCCAAGCCGTCAAGTTTAATTTATGATAATAACAGAAAAATATTCAATTTCCGTGCCAGAAAAAGGCGAAGTCTCCGCTATCTCTTTGATTCCAGAAAACTATCACGCCGCCTTAATAATTGCGCATGGTGCAGGAAAAGATATGTCCTCCGACTTTATCTGCCGATTGCATGAAGGTATTGCAGAAAAGGGGATATTAACGGTTAAATTTAATTTTCCTTATACGGAACAAGGACGTAAAGTTCCCGATAGAGCAAAAGTCTTAGAATCCACATGGAATGCGGTTATTGACACGGTTTTAGAAAAAACAGCTTTAAATCGAAACCAATTATTTATTTCAGGCAAAAGCATGGGTGGACGCTATGCTTCAATGATTGCCGCACAACCACAAGAATTAGGCGGGGTTATTTTATACGGCTACCCGCTACATGCACCTGCTAAAGCTGACAAGCCGCGTTTTGAGCATTTACAAAACGTCCCAGCACCGATGCTATTTTTTCAGGGAACTCGCGATAGTCTATGTAAATTGGAAATTTTGAAGCCCCTTTTGAAAAACTTAAACCCAGTACCCCATTTGCATATCATCGAAGGTGGCGATCATTCTTTTAAAGTATTGAAAAGATTAAAACGTAGTGAAGATGAGGTTTTTGAAGAATTGATAACAACGAGTGTGCAATGGATTAATGGTTTAGGCTTACTAACTTAAGGCGGGATAAAAAAGAGATGCTAGACCTCCGAGGTTTTAAAAACCTCGGAGGTCTGAGTACAGCTGCTCCGCTTAAAAAATCACACAAAAAACAGGGAAAAGCATAATAACGGAAACGCGACTTCTAGTCGCGCAGTGTGTTTTTGAATAAGTATGACTCGTGCGCGACTAGAAGTCGCGTTTCCAATACCCTGAAATTTAAAGTAGATACTAAAAAACTATATTTTTTCATCTGATATAATCAGCCAAATTAAACAAGATGTAGGATTAAAATGAGCGATTTACCAAAGTGTTCTAAATGTGGGTCTGAATATACTTATGAAGATGGAAATATGTATGTTTGCCCAGAATGCGCACATGAATGGGCTAAGGATGAAGTGCCTGAGGATTCAGAAGAGGATGCTGTTATTAAGGATTCTAACGGCAATGTTTTGAATGATGGCGATACGGTGACTGTTATTAAAGATTTAAAAGTCAAAGGTTCTTCATCAGTGGTAAAAGTGGGAACAAAAGTTAAAAATATTCGTCTTGTCGATGGCGACCATGACATTGATTGTAAAATTGATGGGATTGGAGCGATGAAGTTGAAATCGAAGTTTGTGAAAAAAGTATAGATAATTAAATAGAAGCAAGCGCGAGCAAATATTGCTCGCGCTTTTTATTATTATTTTATGGGTGATTTGCACCAAGTACAGGAATCCCTTGTGCTTGAAATTTATTTTGTATCCGTGTTGAACGTGGTAGCAAGTAGCCCAACCTAAGCATTTCTCGAATATCCCCCAACTCTGCTTTTCCTACCGTTCCAAAAAGGGTATCGGTAAGTGGAAATACGACATTAAAATTCTTATCCGTGTCTTGATGATGAAGAAAATGATGTCTTGCAAGAAAACGATAGCTTTTCCAGTTACGAAAGATAACATCTTCGGGAATGTGCATTTGTTTATGGATGGTGTTCCATAAGAAACGATGCACAAAAAATACGCCAATAAAAATAATCCCGCCCAATAGACTAAACCACATCAATGTTGCCCATGCTGGCATGGTCACAAGAAGCATGGCAAAAATATCGACCATCAGAATTTCTAAATTTTCTTCTCGACCAACAGGGTCAGGTTCATAATCAAATTTACGATACCATTTTGCATGGTGACGAACGGCGTGGGATTCAAAAACTTCCAGAAGATAAGGCATCCGATTGTATATGCTCTCTGGAAATTTCTTTTTATGCATAAAATATTTATGGATGAGGTTTTCAAATACTGAGATAAGCAAGTAGCTGAAGATAACCGAGAAAATAATTGATAAAAAAATGGATTGAAAAGGTAACAACTTAGTTTTACTCCATATGGGTGACTAATATGCGAAACGCTTGTTGAAAGTCACGCAAAAAGATCACTTATTAATTAGACAATACAGTTTCAATTTAAACTATATTTATAGCTAGCGTTAAAGAATTAAGGTTTTATAATCTAAGTAAACGCTAAGGGGGATATTGTAAACTATATT
>WTBX01000171.1 GCA_013138855.1 Methylococcaceae bacterium | reverse complement strand
TATCATTTCCCATAAATGGGCTTGGTTATGGCGTTTCCATCAAGTGCATCATAGTGATATTGATATAGATGTCACCACCGCAGTACGTTTTCATCCTGTGGAAATTGGTTTATCTTTGATTTATAAATTAATCTGGATTTTACTACTCGGTGCAAACCCTATTGCTGTGATTGCCTTTGAAATCATCCTCAATGGTACAGCGACCTTTAATCACAGTAATGTGAATATTCCTTTAAAGATAGATAAAGCCTTGCGCTGGTTGATTGTCACGCCCGATATGCACCGCATTCATCATTCAACCCTACGCATTGAAGCCGATAGTAATTACGGTTTTTCTATTTCTTTGTGGGATAGAGTCTTTAAAACCTACACAGAACACCCTAAGGACTCTCAGCAAACAATGGACATAGGGCTTAAAAATTTACGCAAACCTCGACAAGTTAGCTTCTTAAAATTACTGAGCTTACCGATTAAAGAATTTAGATAAATGGAGCCGCGACTTTTAGTCGCGCACGAGACCTAAAAACACCTTCAAAATCTATAAATTGGCTAGTTCCCACGCTTTGCGTCACTGCTATTAAGTTAAGAGAAAATAATTATAAATCAAAAGGTTGTTTGTAGGGTGGGTTAGCTTATCGAGCAAAGCGAGATAACGTAACCCACCATTCACGCATCATTGGTGGGTTACGTTTTTTCGCTATGCGAAAAAAGCTAACCCACCCTACAGTCTATCTATTTGAAAATAAACAAATAATTCCTTAACTTAATGGCAGTGACGCTCTGCGTGGGAATTCATACCCGCGTTTTTATTTTCAAAGTTTTGTGTGGTTCTTGTAAGTTTGTATGCATTCCAACGCGAAGCGTTGGAACGAGAGTGTATCTGTGTAGAGTGGGAGCTAGAAGAATATACCTATTTTTCCTAAAGAACGTAATCTCTACGGCAGGAACCGCGAGCTTTAGTCGCGAAATACGCTTTATGGTTTATAAGTTGAGCGATGTAATTACAAACCCAACTCTTTAATCAGGGCTCCAGCAATTCTTTTCCATAACAAGCTTGCCAGTGTTTGTGCTTCGGCATCCATCATTACATACCCTCTTAAAGTTTGCATATATTGACTTTGTTTTACATCCAATTTTAATAAAACACGATAAACAGCACTTTGTGGAATTAATTCTGAGTGATTTTCTTGTACGGCAATATTTCCTGTATAACGCGAAGAAAACGCAGGCTTTAATGACATTGCTGCTCCCTTATCAATGCTTATAATCTTTGCATCTATAGCGGGATTCTGAATTTGTTCAGGGAAAAACCTAGCGTTATTACCATTTTTGATTTGCATCAAATATTCTTCCGAAACATAAGCCTCTAGTTGATGCTCATCAAATTCTGCCAACATTAATAAAGATTCATCCTTCGCAAACCATTGCCCTTGTTTTAAAATTTCATTGAGGTTTAATACCTTTCCAGCAAAGGGAGCGGTTATGACAAGTTTTTGCTGTTCATCTATCAAGCTTTGATATTCTGTTTCGGCACTCGCTAGTTCTGATAATAAAATCTGACGATTATTAATTAGCGTTGTTTCTTGACCATGAAATGAAATCTGCCAACGTAAAACCTCTATTTTAATTTTCTGTTGCTGTAATTGTGCTTCTATATCGTCAGAATCAAATTGCAATAAAACTTGTCCTTTTTTTACGCTTTGCCCTTCTGTTACCAAAACCTTATTTAGTTTAGCCGCTAAAGGCATAAATAATTCGGTATGTTTTGCTACTGATAATAATGCTGGAGCTTCAATTCGGCTTTGCCACGGAATGAATAAAGCTAGAATGAATAGTAATACAACACTAAAAGTGATTAAGGTGTTTTTATTAAAGTGCATTTGTTCTCGTTGTTTTATCCAATAACTTAATTCTTTAGTAATGGGTAATAAAATAAACCATGTTACTTCAACCAACATTAAAAATAAGCCGAGTAATTTAAAGAAAAAGTAATACACCATTAAGGCGATACCTAAAAATAGAAAGAAACGATAAACCCAAGTACTCCACGCATAAATTAATAAGGTTTTATGTAGTTTATCGGGAAATTTTTCAGGAATAGCATCAGTAAAAGCAAATAATAAACGTCTTAACCGCCAACGAGCCAGTGCAAAAGCTCTATGCTGTAAATTTGCAACCCCTAAGTAATCTGAAAATAAAAAATAACCATCAAAACGCATAAATGGATTCAGACTAACTAATAAAGTCATTATCCATGTTGTGGTTGCCATTAAAAATACACTGCTTCGTAGCATACCATCAGGTAAAAAATGCCATAAAGACGTGCAAACAATCGCTAAGGCGACTTCAATACCCATCCCCGCGCCGCCAATTGCCAAACGCTGATTTCTTGATGATAGTTTCCAAGCGTCTGAAGTATCGGTATATAGCATTGGCCACATCACTAAAAAAGCAACGCCCATCGAAGAGACTTTACAACCATAACGATGCGCAGTGTAGGCATGACCTAGCTCATGAAGTATTTTGCTAAAAATCAAAGCAACACTGTAATAAATAAAGCCTTCGGTTGAGAAAAAATGTAGAAAGGTTTGCGAAAACATTCCCCAGCGATCAATTAATAAAAACAGATTTATGATTAATACGCTGATTAAAATATAGAGAGCTGAGGGCTGATAAAGCCATTTGATTGCAGGGTAGCTGCGGCTTAAAAATTTATCGGGACGAAAAATAGGAATTTTAAAAAATAAATAATGATGTAATAATTTTTTTAGCCAATGCTGTTTAGCCGCCTGTGCTTGTTTTAACCTTTGTTGTAGAGCTTGTTGCCCATGTTGTTGCAATAAATTATGTTCATTTAAAAATTTTAATACTGCGACAATATCATCAATAGTCGCGTGATTAAAACAATGCTTCACAAGCTGCTCAAGTATTAACTCAGGTGAGACTAAACCCCAATGAGATAAGATTTCAGTTTCTAGTTTATTTAAGCGATAAAATTTTTGGTTAGCTGGGTCATAAAGCGTCCATGTAGGTGCGCCATCAAAAGCCGCAGCGGCTTTAAATAATTCTAGTTCTTCGCGTAAAGGGGGGAGTGTTTCTAAGGTCTCGGGCATGATTTTTTAATGTCCATGTATGAGCGTAGAAATATGATTTATAACCCTAACCATTGCCTAGCGGTTGCTAAAGGTTTTCTAAATAAATAATAGGCTAAAGAGACATTCTCGCCATAAACTTTTGCCGTTCCTTTTAAACCAATACGCGGTAAATTCTCATTTGTCTCAAAATGGGCTTTTAAACGATAAGCAAGTTGGTCTTCGGCATTTACTTGAGCTTGGTAGCTAATAAAATAAAGCTGCGCCTTAATTGCGGTTAATGGTTCAATATTTAAAAATAACAGAATTTCAGATTCTGGTTTTAGTTTTATGGCATCGCTAATTGGAAGTTGAATTTCTAGCTCGACTTGCTTAGGATTAGCTAACATTAAAATCTTCTCACCAGTGGCAATAGGTTTTCCTATCCAGTCATTTACATCTGAAAAAATAGCAACCCCTGAATGAGGAGCTTTTATTTCCACTCGCTTAAGCCAGTCTTCCATGCTTTTCACTTCGGCTTGTTGCAGGTCTATGCGGCTTTTTAAAATATTAACTTGAGCTTTGCTTTCATTATCAAACATCGCTTGCTGTGCTGTTTTACGATGTTCAGCGACAGCAATTGCTAAGGTTTTACGCGTAACGGAGAGCTTATTTTTTAGGGTTTTATCATCAAGTTTGACTAATAATGCCTCTTTTTCAACGTTATCATTAGGTTGTATATAAAACGCATCAATAACCCCTTCAATGGGGGCGGTTAAAATAGTTGGCTTAGTAGGAATAACGGTTGCAGGAGCTAAGGCAGACATTCTAACGGGAATAAATAGGACGGCTGTTAATACAATCAATGTTAACAACAAGGTTTTATGGTTTAAAAACCTTTTAACCCATGAGGATTTTTTAGGATTTAAAGCCAGCCAAGCATGACCAAAAGAGTCTGCGATATGCTCCAGTAAATAAGTTTCGCCTTCATTCCAAGCAGGCTCTCTCACCAATAACAATCCTGCTTTTGCTGGTTGACCATAAGCGGTTAGAGGAATCCATAAAGCCGACTCTGGCAACCATTCATTCCAATCTATTGCCACGTTATCAGGTAACTCAGCAATATTTACGGCATTGATTTCTACCGAAGTTTGCAAACCAAAGTATTTACATAGTCGTTTTAAAAAAATGATATAAGGGACATTATTATCAATAACAGCAATGTTAGAAATCGCAATCACTTTTTCGCTATCGCACTGCCATAATGCGGCGTGGCGAAACTCCAGTAAACCACGACAGTCATTAACTAATAGATAACTAAGTTCTGCTAGAGTCGCAGCATTACGAAATGATTTTTCTAATTGTAATAAACTACTGAGAGTAAGGAGCTGCTGCTCTTCTGTGGTCATTATTCGCTAACAGTTGTTTTTGTAAATATTGTTTCACCGCTCATGCCAGCGAGTAATTCTTTAAAATTACCAACAATTACCCCTTTCACTTTAATTAACTGACTGACAGGATCAATACGCGCCCCGATGCGAGTAATTTTAGCGGGATATTCTTTTTGTAATTCGTCTAAAAAGACCTTAAAGCTCTGACCTTCTTTTAGCCACACCAGCCAATGTGAAGGAACTAACAAGGTTAAAGTGAGTTTACTATCATTAATAATGTCTAAAATTGGTTCGCCT
>WTBX01000385.1 GCA_013138855.1 Methylococcaceae bacterium | reverse complement strand
GTAGTCACTAAAATTACTAATGATGGCTAATTATTAGTTTTAATAAATGGAGTGAAAAAGCATGTTTTTCACTCCTAACTCGTTTTATATCAAAGTAAAAGATACTCAACTTAGACCGCAATGGTTTATAATGACAAAGTTTTGTTGAGTAACAATTATTGATAAGTTACCGATTCTTAAAAAGAATATAGAGGATGCCGCAAACAGGGTGCGTTTTGTTTGCCGCATCCTCTATGTTTTTATAGGGATATGAAAACAGCAATTACATACTATTCATTATTTTTTAAACCTAACCTTCAAGTAAATCACAGTGATAGAAAATCTAAGAAACATTGCAATTATTGCCCACGTTGACCACGGTAAAACCACACTGGTTGACAAACTTCTGCAACAGTCTGGCACGTTCGCTGATCATGAAAAGACTACAGAAAGAATGATGGACTCTAATGATTTAGAAAAAGAGCGAGGCATTACTATTCTGTCAAAAAATACTGCAATTGATTGGAATGAATATCACATCAACATTGTGGACACACCAGGACACGCAGATTTTGGCGGTGAAGTGGAACGTGTTTTGTCGATGGTTGATTCAGTTTTGTTACTGGTTGATGCGGTTGATGGGCCTATGCCACAAACACGCTTTGTAACTCAAAAAGCCTTTGCCTTAGGTTTAAAGCCTATCGTTGTTATTAATAAAGTTGATCGCCCTGGTGCGCGTCCTGATTGGGTAGTCGATCAAACTTTTGATTTATTTGATAACTTAGGTGCAACTGATGAGCAATTGGATTTTCCAATCGTTTACGCTTCAGCTCTTAATGGTTATGCAGGTTTAGATAGTGATGTGAGAGAGGGGGATATGACACCTCTCTTTCAAACTATCGTCGATCAAGTCAGCCCGCCTGCTGTCGATGTCGATGGCACATTCCAAATGCAGGTCATTAGCCTTGATTACAACTCTTATGTCGGTGTCATTGGTATTGGTCGTATTCAGCGTGGTAACGTAAAAACAAATATTCCATTAACGCTAATTAATGTTGAAGGCGAAACTCGTAATGTCAAAATGTTACAGATTTTTGGCTTTAAAGGTTTAGACCGAGTTGAAGTAAAAGAGGCACAAGCGGGTGATATCATCGCCTTTACGGGGATAGATAAATTGGAAATTTCCGATACTTTATGTGATCCCGAAGCCCAAGAAGCATTACCGGCATTAAGTATTGATGAGCCTACGGTTAGCATGACTTTTCAGGTTAACAATTCACCGTTTTCGGGGCGCGAAGGTAAATATGTCACCTCAAGACAAATCCGTGATCGTTTAACTAAAGAATTACAGCATAACGTCGCTTTACATGTTGAAGATACCGCTGATCCTGATAAATTCAAGGTCTCAGGGCGTGGTGAATTGCATTTATCGGTATTAATCGAAAATATGCGTAGGGAAGGTTTTGAAATGGGTGTTTCACGTCCAGAAGTTATTCTCAAAGAAGTTGACGGCAAACTATGTGAACCTTTTGAAATCGTTACGGTTGAGGTAGAAGAAGCGCATCAAGGCACAGTCATGGAAAGGTTGGGTGAGCGTAAAGGTGATATACAGAATATGCTCCCAGACGGTAAAGGACGTATTCGTTTGGAATACATTATGCCATCGCGTGGTTTAATTGGTTTTCAAACTGAATTTATGACAGCAACCTCAGGTTCTGGTTTGTTGTATCATGTTTTCGATCATTACGCGCCTATGAAAGAAGGTGAAGTTGGCACCCGTGTTCGGGGTGTGTTGATTTCAATGGCAAAAGGTAAGGCGGTTGATTACTCTTTATACCCATTACAAGCGCGTGGTGAGTTATTAATTGTTAATGGTGATGAAATTTACGAAGGTATGTTAGTCGGTATTCATTCGCGCACGAGTGATTTAGTGGTTAACCCGACTAAACCTAAGCCATTGACTAACGTTCGTGCTTCGGGAACGGATGAAAGTTTAACCTGTGCGAAAATTCAAAAAATGACCTTAGAGCAAGCTTTAGAATTTATCAGTGATGATGAGTTGGTTGAAGTTACGCCAGAGTCGATTCGTCTGCGTAAGATTTTATTAACTGAAAATGAACGTAAACGTTTTTCCAGAGAAGCCGCGTAGCCGTTTAATCTGGTAAATATTAATAGCATTTTTTGAAGGAATGCTATCCGTATATATTAAAACCTCTGAGACTTTAAAATCTCAGAGGTTTTTTTAATTATGGCGTATTAAAAACTCAAGCATCTATTTCAACATTGGCTTTCGCTTTAGAGCAACAGGAAAATACATAGCCTGCCTGTTCATCTTTTTTATCTATTTCACAGTCATTATCAACGTTAACATCCCCTTTACATTTAACCATACATAAACCGCAAGAACCTACGCGGCAACTGTATTCAATTTCAATACCGTGTGCTTCGGCAATTTCCAGTAAGCTGTGTTCGCCATTGGTACGTGCGGTGAGATTAGATTTTGAAAACTTAACGCGATATTTGCCATCTTTCGGTAAGTCTTTTATATCAATTCCTTTTGCAACTCTTCCTTCAGCAAAACTTTCGATATGTAAATTACCCATCGGAAACTCCATGTTACGTAATATTTGTTCAATGCTTTGCATAAAGGGAGCGGGGCCACAAAGAAATATATGGCGTTCTTTAAAATCAGGGCTTAAGAGTTTTAACATATTTTCATTGACGCGCCCTGTATAGCCTAGCCAACTTTCTGTCCCCATACTGCTTGTGGTTATGGTTGCTGCAATTTGAAAATGATTGTGTCTCGCAGACATTAATTCTAATTCTTTCCGAAAAATGATGTCGCTAGGTGTTTTGCTGGAAACCAGCATTTTAATATCGACTGTAGCGGCAGTATCAATAATCCAGCGCATCATCGAAATCATTGGGGTTATGCCACTGCCTGCGCAAATGAATAAAATTTTGCCAGAAGGGTAGTCAAAACAGGTGAATTTTCCAGAAGGACCTTTGACCTTTATTTTGTCACCGAGTTTGAGGTTGTCACATAACCAATTTGAAACCAGTCCATTAGCAACGCGTTTAATGGTAATTTTTAAAATATGTGGGCGTGAAGGCGAGGAGGATATGCTATAAGAGCGGCAAACTTTTTTGCCGTCTATTTCCAGCATTAAAGTAATAAATTGCCCTGGTTTGTAAGAAAACAATAAAGGTTTTTCACCAATAAAACGAAAAGATTTAGTGTCGTGAGTCTCATTAATAATGTCTGAAACAATTAATGAGGTTAAACCGCCTGTCCAAAATTGTAATTCTTCTTGGTGTTCAATTAAATTTGTGAGTAGTAGAGCCGCTTTAGGTTTAGGAAATTGAATAGGTTTAATAATGGTGTTGTGAATTTCTTCTAGGGTGCCTTTTTCATCGTTTAACGGTGGGGAGTCTGGCAAGATGCAGCGCAAATGAAACTCAGGTAATTCGATAATATAACCATCGCATAACTGAACAGTTTTTTCGGGGGCTATGTATTGATTGTTTAAATATGTGCCTGCTTCGCTATTTAAATCTTCAATAAAATAATTTAATTTTTGTTTAACGATGGCTAAATGAAACATTGCCATTTGTGCTGATTCTAGTTGTATATCGGCATTAGGGTGTCGTCCTATATTAATTTGCTTTTTAAACTCATTTAACCGTATCTCGTTAACAATAATACCGTTGCGGATAATTTCCAATTTATTGTTTTTATTATTGGAATTATCTACATTTCCGTTAAAAAGTTGCTGTGTCCATAATGAGCCACTGACGTTACCGTGGTTTTTTTGGTTATTTTTTGCCATTGCTTTTAGTTACTTAAAAAAATGGAGTAAATTTCTTTGGTTGAAGCTCCTGCCAAATAAGCCTCTCGCTGTACATTTTTAACAAAATAGGATTGCCCACAGATAAAGACTTTGTAATTATTTAGTTCGGGCAAGGTTTGTAAGGCGATTTTATCAGCCCGCCCTTCCAAATAACCTTCAGTTTTTGTACTTACACAAGGGTAATAATAAAAGTTAGAGCAATATTCTGCAAGTTCTTTAAAATCACCTACCAGATAAAGTCTGTCTGCTTGTTTTGTGCCATGAAATAAATAAATATCGCCGTTATGTTCTGATTCCAGCGCGTCTTCAATAATCCCAACTAAAGGTGATAAGCCTGTACCTTCGGCAATAAATAATAACGGTTGTTGTGAATTACTGGCTAAATAAAAATGATGTCCTGTAGGGCCGCAAATATAAACAGTATCATCTATTTTTAGCTTATTATGAATCCATTCACTAAAATAACCGCCTATCACTAATGGAATATGTATTTCGAGTTGCTTGTCTTCTTTTTTACTGGTTGCAGAGGTAATGTGGTAATTTTTTCCAAGTTTATCCTCATTCATTAAAATAATGGTTTGCCCTGCGCGATAATCTAAAATACCCTCATATTCTAAAAAAATAGCCATTACCGTTTCATTGAGCTTTTCGATTTCAATAACTTGGGCGCAAACTTCTTTGGTGACTGTTTCCTGTAATGCAATTTCCATATTTTGAGTAGGCACACAAGCACAGGCGAGAAAATAATTTTGGGCTTTTAAGGTTTCTTTTAGATTCTCCTGTGATTCACTGGGAGGGACTGTATCGAGTGAGCGCATTAAACAGCTTTGACAGCTTTGTTGACGACAGGCGTAAGGTGCATCGACTTGTTGCCTAAGCAAAGCATCTAATACGGTTTCATTTTGATAACATGAATATTCTTTATCACTTAAAAATAGTGAACACCCTTGTTCCGAGAGGGGATTAGTATCCGATGATATTTTTGCTTTATTATCGTTGAACGGGTTTAACGACATAACACATCCTCTCGCGTGGATTCTAAAGTAGCCAGCATTTCTTCAATGGGTTTTTCAGGAATATCCAACTCGCGCAGTGTTTCGGTCAGAATCTTTAAAATATGCTCGAAATGCTTGTCATTCATTTTCATTTTATCGACTAATCTTTGGTGGGTTTTACGCAAATCGGTGCTGCCGTATTGATAAGGCCCACCGAATGCCATTGATAAAAAAGCTTTTTGTTTTTGTCTTTGAGCATCCATATCAACATCATCAAAAAATGGCGCGACAAAATCATCTTTTAAGACTTTACGATAAAAAATATCGACAACAAGTTCCATGCCTTTATCACCACCGACACGGTCAAATAAGGGAATATTTTGTAACTCGAAAAAATCTCCCCCTTTTGCGGCAACATTATCGGTTCCCCATTCAATATGCTTGTCCATCTTTTTCATCAGGGGGATGTGTTTGGAGCATTGTATATAGGCTTCTTCTATCTCTACCATTATCCAACGTTCAGGGCTTTTATTGCCTTCAATCTGCGCTTCTTTGGCAATGCATTCAGGTAATTTATCGCCATATTGCAATAAATCATCATTTTCCAGAATTTTTGCTTTGCCGTTAATATGAAGTCCCATAGTGCTTTTTTGAAAATCAATCATCAGCATGGCAATATGCGGGTTTTCAGTAATATTGCCTAGATTTGCCATCACCCCATTGCCGCGATATTCAGGGTAAATGACATATTTTTCATTTAATACTCTAATGAAGCCCGCTTGACCAAATTTTGAGGTGCAATCACATTCGCCTTTACTATCAGAAGTGGAAATAAATAAAAATTCCTGTTCCAGAACAAACTCTTGCATTTTAGGTGCGAGATAGTCTAAAACTTGTTTATTATAAAAATTAAGGGCGCGAGGTTTAGTGTCATTTTTTTCTTGTAATTGATGTTCTCCGTCACAACCGGGTGCAAGTGTAGGGGCTTCTTTTTTATGTTTTTGTTGTGCTTGATGATTTAAAGCCGTATCAAAACTAGTGATTGTATGAGGAAGGGCGTTTTTTGCTGGATTCTCTAGGGTTGCTTGTTGAGCAGGGGCTTGTTTTTGTTGATGTGCTTGAGCTTTTTGTTTGATTTTACTAAAGCGTTTTTTTGCTTCTTTTCTTTTTTTCTTGGGAATCATGTCTTCCAATGCAGACATGACAGTTTCTGCGGTCGAGTCTGTGTGAACCTCTTGTTTGGGCTGTTGTATATTGGCTTTAAATGCCTGTAATTCAGTTTCAATATTATGAATACTGTCTTTTAGGCTTTCTATATCAGGCTTAATTTTATTTAATTGTTGTGTTTGTTCTAAGAGTTGCTCTAGTTGTTGGTGAATTTGAGGTGGTTTATTAATCTTTTTTTCTATAGGCGTTGTTGATTGCTTTTTTGAGAAAAATTTTGGAAATAGCTTCATGTTGTTCTCCTTTTGAAAACTGCTTGCTAAGGAGTTTTGAGTAAGTTCTTAATTAATATTTGAATGAAAAATCTCTGAGTCTTTATATGCTTGAGATACAGTGATTTATTTTATTTGAAGTTTTTGAAAAATCACCTAAGCAACTAAATTTTCAGGGTTCTAGCTTTGATTTTAAAATTTTATTG
>WTBX01000398.1 GCA_013138855.1 Methylococcaceae bacterium | reverse complement strand
TTAGGTTTTAGTTCTATTTTATGGCTAAGAATTACTTTCATTTTCCAGTGCCTTTTTTAAAGTTTTTTTATAACTTCTAAGTCCATAAAGCCTACAACTAAAGGTGTGGACAATAGCCAACAAATCCTCTACCATTTCTTTTTCAGGTGATAAAGATTCTTGATTAATGACTTCCAATTCACAGCCATTAACAGCGCAAACATGGTTAAAATAATCAAAACCAAACCGTGAAAACCTGTCTTTATGGGCTATCAATATTTTTAATATTTTTCCTTTAGCGACATCATCCATAAGCTCCAAAAACTTTTTTCTTTTAAAATTCATACCACCGCCAATTTCTTTTATCAGTTCATCTATCTTTATGCCATTTGATGAACAGTAAGATTCCATTGATTTAACTTGAGATTCTAAATCATCCTTCTGGTTATGTGATGATACTCGACAATAAACAACTATCTTTCTATCTTCCAAAGGCGTTAAGTTTAAAAGGCTTCTTACATCCGATTCATCATAATACCGATGCCCTGATTTATGTTTTTTTGCCTTAAATTCACCTGTTTTATCCCAACGCCTTAATGTTGATGGTGAAACATTAACTTTTTTAGAAAATTGACTTATCGTGTATAAATTATTCATATAGGTAATTATACATAATAATAGTTAATTATGCAGTATCAGTTGATAGCTCTCTAAAATATCTACGCGCTTGCCTGCATAAAACTTACAAGCTACAACTATCTTTTAACCAATTCTCTACTTTTAAACCTTCAACTCGCCTAAATTCACCTTCATTTGCCGTAACAACCGTCAAATTCAACGATAAAGCATGAGCCGCAATTAATAAATCATGATGACCTATAGGCTCACCTCTACGCTCAAGATTTACTCTAATTTTTGCATAAACCTTATCAACATCAACCTGTAAAGGGACTATTTTTAAACTCGCTAATACTTGCTCAACATTAAATGAAAGCTTAGTCGAACCCTTTTTTTCTGCCCCATAACGCAACTCACAAGCAACAATAATACTGATGCAACAATATTTATCCTTACCCGACGCTAATATTTTTTCCGCTATAACGCCTTGAGGATTTTTAATCAACTCGGAAACAATATTCGTATCCAATAAATAACGCGGCTTCATCTTAAAAAATATCCTCAGCTTCAACCATAGAATCAACAATCTCAGGAAACTCTTCATCTAAAGTAGGCAACGATGCTAAAACTTGTTTTAAACTTTTCTTTTTAACAGCCTCAATAATCAACTTATTACCTTCTTTACGAATAATAGCCTCTG
Organism: Methylococcaceae bacterium; assembly: GCA_013138855.1. Lineage (GTDB taxonomy): Bacteria > Pseudomonadota > Gammaproteobacteria > Methylococcales > Methylomonadaceae > WTBX01. The sequence continues at coordinate 7,752 of WTBX01000398.1, read as the reverse complement.
TTCCTTCTAGCTCAAAATCTCTCGGAATACGAATGGCTTGATTTCGCCCATTTCTAAATAAATTAACATGACGTTCAGTTTGCATAATACTTCTCCCATTAGGCATATACTATAGCCTATGCTTATTACTGATTTATGTCAATTACAAAACTTGGAAAGCCGTCTTCCAGACGGTTTGAGTCGGCTGGAAGCCGACTCTCCGAAATGATAATATTAATTGATTCCCTCGTAGCGCGTCACTACCATTAATTATTCCTATGACTAAAGGAATAATGCTATTAAGATACGCTATCTTGTCTCATATTTCCTACAACAATAGGAATAATAAAATCTAAATAACACGAATACTGATATATCCTCGTTGCCCATGAGAATTAGAAAAAATCAGGAGATCTTCAATGAAACGACAACAAGCCCTAACCGCACTCGCTAAACTCAAACCCGAATTAGTTAAACGCTTTGGAATAACACGACTAGCACTCTTTGGCTCTACCGTGCGCGATGAAGCAAAACCCGAAAGCGACATAGATATTGTGATAGCCTTTGATGATATAGCCACCTCTGAAAAATACTTCGGTGTACAATTTTATTTAGAAGATGAACTACAAGCACCGATTGATTTAGTCACCGAAAAAGCAATCCGCAAAGAACTACGCCCCTTTATAGAACAGGAGGCCGTTAATGTCTGAACGAGCATGGCGTTTTTATCTAAATGATATGTTGGGCTTTGCTGAAAATGTCTTAACTTATTCAGAAGATTTTACTCAGGAAGAATTTATAACAACAGGCTTAAATTATGACGCGACGGTGCGTAATTTAGAATTAATCGGTGAAGCGGCTACCCATATTCCTACTGAAATTAGAGAAACTTATAACGCAATTCCATGGAGACAAGTCATCGCAACTAGAAATAGACTCATTCATGGCTATTTAGGCATTGATAACGATACTTTATGGAATATCATACAAAAAGATATTCCCATTTTAATTACAGCATTGGAAAAAATAACTCATGGATGACAAAACCAAAGAAAGCGTCTTTCAAAACGACATCATCAAGCAGTTAATCGCTAATGGATGGTTGTTAGGAAAAGCCGCCAACTATCACCGCGAATACGCCCTATACCCAGAAGACCTACTCGGCTTTGTCCAAACTACCCAAAAACAACAATGGCAACAATTCAGCAAACTCTACCCCACTAATACCGAAGAAAAATTCCTAGAAAAAGTCGCCAAACAACTCAACAAAGCCGATCCTAACGCTGACAACAAACAACTACGCAGCTTTGGAACCCTCGGACTATTACGCCACGAACTCAAAGATCGTGGCACACGCTTTAAACTCTGCCAATTTAAACCCGAACATAGCCTAAACGACGATACCCTCAACCGCTACCAACAAAATCGACTGCGCGTCGTCCCCGAAGTCATCTATAGCCCGTGGGCAAGCGCGGAACACCAAACAGCAACAGGCACAAAAGCCAAAGCATGGCGCATAGACTTAGTGTTATTTGTCAACGGTCTGGCCATCGCCACCTTAGAACTGAAATCAGAATTTAAACAGGCGATTGAAAACGCCATCAAACAATACAAAACCACCCGCCCACCGATAGACCCCATCGCCAAAAAACCAGAACCCTTATTAACCTTTAAACGTGGCGCGTTAGTCCACTTTGCCGTGAGTCAATACGAAGTCTATATGACAACTCGTTTAGCAGGAAAAGACACCGTCTTCCTGCCGTTTAATAAAGGCACAAAAGACGGCGGCGCGGGGAATGATGTCCCAGACAATGAAAATGACTATGCTACCGCCTATTTATGGAATGAAATTTTATTACCCGACAACTTATTAAAAATTCTTGCCGCCTTCGTACATCTAAATATTGAAGAAAAAGAAACCGTAGAAGGGCGCAAGTTTAAAAAAGAAAGCTTAATTTTTCCACGCTATCATCAATGGGATGTGGTCACAAAATTAGTCAATGCCGCTTGCGAAGAAGGCGCGGGGCAAAAATATTTAATTCAACATAGCGCAGGGTCAGGAAAATCTAACTCAATCGCATGGACAGCGCATCAACTCGCCTCACTTTATGACGCTAATGGCTCTAAACAATTTGACTCGGTGATTATCGTTACCGATAGAACCGTATTAGATGAACAATTACAAGACACTATTTATCAATTTGAACACGTTGATGGCGTGGTCGGACGCATTAATAATAAAGAGGGCGATGGCTCAAAATCCGAAAAACTCGCTGCCGCTTTACAACATTCACAGCCGATTATTATCGTTACCATTCAAACTTTTCCGCATGTCCTTAAAGCTATTGAAAACAATGTCAGTTTAAAAGAACGCTGTTATGCGGTGATTGCTGATGAGGCGCATTCTTCGCAATCAGGCTCAACCGCTAGACAATTAAAAGAAGTTTTAAAAACCGATACCGAAAACGATGGGCAAGCACTAAGCAGTGAAGATATGTTAGATAATATTTTAGCGTCGCGGCGTGTCTCTAAAAATTTAAGTTATTTTGCCTTTACCGCAACCCCGAAAACTAAAACACTGGAGTTATTTGGACGTTTACCAGACCCTGAGCAAGCCGCGTCTAAAACTAACAAACCTGAGGCGTATCATGTTTATAGTATGCGCCAAGCCATAGAAGAAGGCTTTATTTTGGATGTGTTGAAAAATTACACTAATTACAAAGTCGCCTATAATTTGGCACAAAAAATTGCCGCGACCGATCAAGAAGTCGAAAGTAAAAAGGCGAAGGTGAAATTGAATCAATGGGTACGGCTGCACGATCATAATATCGCCCAAAAAGTGCAAGTGATTGTCGAGCATTTTAAAGAACATGTGATGCACCTATTATATGGGCAAGCAAAAGCAATGGTCGTGACTAGCTCGCGTAAAGAAGCGGTGCGTTATAAATTGGGATTTGATAACTATATTAAAGAAAAAGGCTATCAAAAAATTCATGCGATGGTGGCGTTTTCGGGGGAAGTAGTCTTTGATGAAAAAGACCCGAATGCGGCGGCGTTAATGGATGAAAAATTCACTGAAATCAATATGAATCCTAATCTTAAAAAACGCGATCTGCGAAAGGCGTTTGATTCGGATGATTATCAAGTGATGATTGTGGCAAATAAATTTCAAACAGGCTTTGACCAGCCTAAATTATGTGCGATGTATGTGGATAAAAAATTAGGCGGGGTCGAGTGTGTGCAAACTTTATCGCGCTTAAATCGTACTTACCCGAGTAAAGCTGAAACAGGTACGTTTATTTTAGACTTTTTCAATGAACCTGAGGATATTTTAGAGGCGTTTCAGCCCTATTATCAAACCGCTGAATTAGCCGATGTATCAGACCCTGATTTAATTTTTGATTTGTTTGAAAAATTACGCGCGGAGAGTATTTTTCAGTGGCATGAAGTCGAACAGTTTTGTGAAGCTTATTTACAGAAAAGTAAATCAAATGCGGCCTTGGCGAATATTTGTAAACCTGCGGTTGACCGCTGGACACTGCGTTATAAATCTGCAAATGAAGCGTTTAAAATCGCTAAAGATATGTTTGAACGCACCCAAAAAACTAATGATGCGGTATTAATCGCTAATGCTGAAAATAGTTTTAAAGACTGCAAAAAAGAAAAAGACGCGCTGGAAATTTTTAAAAAGGATTTAGGCACGTTTGTGCGTTTTTATGAATTTATGTCACAACTTGTCGATTATGACGACAAAGCCTTGGAAAAATTAAGTATTTATGCGCGTCATCTTAGCCCGATGTTACGCGAAACACTGTTAGAGGAGGAGGATATTACCTTAGACGAGGTGGTGTTAAGTCATTATCGACTCTCAAAAATTCGTCAACAAGATTTAAAACTTAATGAAGACGGCGGTGATTATTTAGACACAGGCGATAGTTTAGGCACGGCTAAACCTAAGGATAAGCAGGAAGAATTTTTATCGCAGATTATTAATCGTCTGAATGAGTTATTTATTACCGATGATTTAACGGATAAAGATTTGGTGAATTATGCGTATACGATTGCGGATAAATTAAAAGAAAATTCAATTATCATCAATCAAATTGAGAATAATAGTCGTGAACAAGCGATGTTGGGGGATTTTCTTAAAGCGATTGATGATGCGGTGATAGACAGTGGGGAAGCGCATAAAAATCAGATGATTCAGTTATTATCTAACCCGAATCGAAAAGAAGGGTTTTCGCAGCTTATCTATGATTTGTTAATAGGGAATAAGAATTAGTGTAAGGCAAGTAAAATAAATTGATAAAAAATCAAGTTACTCTGCCCCTTTGATGCTTCGAGAGAAAGATCCAGAATTACTCCCTGCGTCTTAAAATATAAGCAACATTAGGCATTCAAGTTTTAGCTGTTTTTTAGCGGCTACGGGACTCTATTATCTATTTTTTGGATAACAAAAGTGTAAACTACTTTGGAAATCTATGAAAAGGATGCCGAATAGTTTTTTACTTATGAATTTCCCTCGTCCTCATTTTCGGTAATAATTTTTACTTTTTCATTATGGCTTTCATTAATTTGTTTATCGAGACCATATAATCTAGCTAATCCCGTAGTTGCTAAAATAGCGGCCGTCGGTGCTTCGCATTCGATAGCGAACGCTCTATCTTGCAAAAACATGGCCGCAATATCATCGCGTGTAATTTTATGATGCGCTGTTGTTTCAGCCTTTAATTGGTTTATTCGTTCCGTTACTGCATCATTAGTAATTAACTCTGTGGCTTTACGACTAACCGTCGCAGGTTTCATGTTCTCGCAGTTGTAAGCGAATTTATAAGCAACGACAGCATTACCGAGGCTAACATAAAGCTGTGCGAAACGTTCTTGTTTGAAAGTTAATGATTTAATCATTATTAATCTCTATTAAATATAGATAGCCATAAAAAACGTACTGTAAAAAATTTAATTCAACGCCTCTAAAAAAGATCAGGCAGAAAGCTATATTCGTCGCAAAATCTCTTGCCATAACGCATCATAAGCCTCGATCGAACGCCCTTTTTTAGAATAAGCCGCTAATGGCATTCGCTTAATTCCCATCTGTTCTATATCACTGGCATAAGGAATCACTGTTGCTAAAACATCAGGATGCTCTTCGCTCAAATGCTCAATAATTTCACGGTGCATTTTTTTACGTCTATCCGCCATCGAAAAAAATGGAATCAACTCTAAATGTTTCAACTTATTATCTTTAATAAAACGCTTCAACTGTTCCAAAGTTCGCAATGATAATGTCGTGGGAATCAACGGTGATAATAAAATATCCGAGGCTTCAAATACTGCTTCTGACAACAGTGTAATATTTGGTGGACAGTCTAAAAAGATAAAATCGTATTCATCTGCCAAAGGTTTAAGTAATTTTTGCAAGCGTTGCGTTGGCTTTTTGCGCTCATCCAGCACTAAATCTAAATTTCTAAAGGAAAAATCTGCGGGCAATAAATCCAAATTATCAAAATCTGTGCCTTTGATTAAACCGTCTAATTCACGTTTGCCTGCGATTAAACCTTTACTGCCGCCCTTTACTTTCGGTTTAATTCTAAAATAATAACTACTCGCACCTTGCGGGTCTAAATCCCAAACTAAAGTTTGATAACCATGATGTGCAGCAAGATAAGCTAAATTAACAGCGGTTGAGGTTTTGCCCACACCGCCTTTAATGTTATAAGTTGCAATCACTTTCATCATTACTCTCCTTTGCTTTTATGTGCAAATAGGAATTTAAAAACTTTTTGATTTAACGGGACTTTAAAGTCATTAAAACGCCCAGTAAAATCATGACGAGCTTTTCCTCGCCTTTCTTCTAGCCCTTGAACTAAAACACCCATCGCTAAAAAAGTATTACTAGGCGTGCCTTGCTGCATCATTTCTTCGCTAAATTGCTTTAAGCTGATTTCCTGAACTTCATAGTCTTGAAAATTACCTAAGACTTCTTGAAAACCTTTTAATGCTTTAATCAAGGTTTTGATTTTTTCAGGAGGATAAAGACTTTGGAAAAACTCCATTAAATAACGTAGTTTTTTACAGGTTTTACGTAAATCGTGTAATAACTCAGCGGGTGAATCTTCGTTGATTGCCGCACCATCGTTTAATACCTGCTGATAAACTTTCCAGATTCTACTGTCCGCGAGTTCTTTGATGCTGATATGGGTATTTTTTTGTAAGTCTTCTTTTTCTATAAATCGCTTTAAATAGAGTTCCCAATCATGAAGTGTCGTCAGATATTTTTTTGATTTTAAATGATTAGCGAGTTCTTTTTGTGCATGGGCTTGTTTAAATAATAAAAATTCATGCAGGGGATTTAAGTCCTCACGCATTGATTCTGGCAAACTGGCTTTGTAATCATCAAAACTAAGTAAATATACGTCCATATCGCGGGTTAGACCTGTGATAGTGCCTAACCAAGCAAAATATTCTTTGTAATAAGCATTATGCTCATCAGGAAAAATTGCCTTAATTTGACTTAAGGCCGAGCGTGTTTTTCTAACTGCAACTCTAAAATCATGTAAAAATTCAGAATCTATATCTTCTATTGTTCCTTGTTCATTAAGTTTAATCGTTTTTAATAAGGTTTTATAAATGACTCTTACCGCTTCTGCGGCAGTCATTTCTGGAGTAAGTTTTAAATTAAGCTTAGAACTGTAATCGTTAGGTTTGCGTCCTTGTCTTTTTAAGGCTCTAATTAAAAGCCCTTTTTCGGCTGTTTTTAATGAAAACTCATCTTGTAACAAGGCACTTAGACGAATATAGGCTTTGTCATAACCTTTAATGGCTTGAATACTTAAACGTGTTTTAAGTTGATCGTATTGTTCGATCATTAAACGCGCAACAGTTTTTTGTTCTCTATTAAGAATATTGATTTTGTAGATTTGTAAATCTACCGTCGTCAATGGTAATAAAGCCCGCACTTCTAAAAGCATCGCTAATTTATTTGCCATTACATTATCCTTAAATTCACTGGCAAAAGCAGGCACGTCATCAAGCTCTGTAGAGGTGATAACTTTTCCATTCAAAGACGAGATTAAGGAGAGTGAAGAGCCATTTTTTGACTGATTAAATTCACAAATTAAATTAGCATTATATAGCCGCCAGTCAAAGCTATCGTAGAAAGTCTTTAAAGAGTACTGCTGCAAAGCTAACTCGATAACGGTTTTTTTACTTAATTTAGCAATAAATTTTTCTACTGCTAAATTAGCAGGAAGCTCAAAAGATAAAGCTGTCTCGGTCATGTAGGTATCCTAGCTGAAATATGAAAAATAAATAGTGGTTTACGCTAAGGAGTGCAAAACAAGTTTTGCAGCAACGCAGAACTTGTTTTGAACTCCCGCTAAGGAATTAAGATTAAATAATACCTGAAATTAAATCTGTTAGGTCTCTTTTCGTGTAACTAGGCTATACGGAGCCGCGACTTCTAGTCGCGCACGAGACCTAACAAAACCTATAAAGTAAACAGATTAAAATAAGCTCGTTTTAAAACTCATGTTTAAAACTTCGTGCGCGACTAGAAGTCGCGGCTCCGCTTAAGTATGCCAGTAAACCTGACATTAAAAGTAGAGACGTAACGCTTATATATTATTAAATTTGTGTTTCCAAACTATGACAATATTTATTTTGTATAGGTTTTATAAAAAATCGCAGTTTAAGCATTAAATTTCTTAAATTGCGAATGAGAGTATCGACAACAAAAACTAAAGCTGTCATATTATCATTTTGCCAGCATGT
>WTBX01000088.1 GCA_013138855.1 Methylococcaceae bacterium | reverse complement strand
GTAACATCAGGTATTTAAGTGGGGACTGGCAGCTACCCAAAAGACTACGTCTTTCGGGGAGCCGCCAGTCTATAGCATGAAATTATTTTAAGATAATGGTACTAGTCTTATGTGATTTTAGGGCTTGTTTTTAAAGTAACCGTAAGACCTGAAAATTTTATTTTATTTAGGGGAAAGTGTTGTCAAAACCGATTGTGCTTTTTCAGCAACTTCTAAGCCTAAGTGAGTCAAATAGCCACCGTCATTATGATCTATTAAGCCTTTGTCAAATAACCTTTCAGCCGCTGCAATCACTTCTGGTGCGGCATCTTTATGTATTTTAATACCTTCTTGGGTGGTATTTAAGTTATAACGCGCTAATACATTTAATTCGTCTAATAATGTTTGGTCGTATAGCATGGTTAAATCCTTTATGAGAAAAAGCGTTTATTGTACCGTTAAATGTCCGCTAACGTTATTGATGTGGTTACATTAAGCAAATGAAAATTGAAACGCAATGCAATCAAGCTTAGGAATGTGGCTGAAGTAACTTGAGTAACTCTTCCGAGGTTCACGTTATTTAATACTCAATGTTCAAGTTTTTTGATGATTTTGATAACTTTTGTTGATGGAGAGTCGTCCTTCTAGGCGGCTCTTCTGGATTTATTTCTGTGAAGCCGCCTAGAAGGACGGCTCTCCAAAAGCTTGAACATCAAGTAATAGCTTTTTGCTAATGATTTTTATAAACGCATCGGCATCACGATAAATTTAAACGATTCATCACTAGGGTCTTCAATAAAACAACTGCTGGCATTTTGAGCAATCGTTAATACCGCTTCTTCCGATTCCAAGTTGCTAATCGCATCTAATAAATATTGTGCATTAAAAGCAATTGAAAGTGGTTCACCTTGATATTCAATCATTAACTCTTCTTCGGCTTCATCATGCTCTGGGTTGTGTGCAGAGATTTTTAATAAATCTTCGCTCATATCAAAGCCTACGCCTTTGAATTTTTCATTTGCTAAAATTGCGACGCGCGTTAATGCTTCTTTCAAGCGCTGTTTAGGAATGTTAATCGGTGCAAAAAATTCTTGCTCAAACACTTTGCTAAAGTCTGGGTATTTTGCATCGACTAACTTAGCGGAGAACACTAAATTTTTGATGATGATTTTGATATTGCTGCTTGAAAATTGAATATTTAATTCAGCGTCAGAATCATCTAATAAACGACTCAGTTCTAATACGCCTTTTCTAGGAATAATGATGCGTTCTTCAAAGCCTGTGGCAACGCCAATCTCGCCTTTATAAATTGAAAGTCTGTGACCGTCAGAGGCAACTAATTTTAATTTGCTATTAGAGACGTTCATCATCAAGCCGTTTAAATAGTAGCGCACGTCTTGGTTTGCCATACAAAACATGGTTTTGCTTAATGCCTTTTTAAAATCACCTGCATTAATGACAAATTGATGCTCTAATTCAGCTTCGGAAAATTCGGGGTAATCATCCGCATCTAACGAAGATAAGGAAAATCGGCTTCGTCCTGAAGTGACTTTAACTTTATCACCTTGCACTTCGATTTTTATTTCTGCCTCAGACGGTAATAATCGGCAAATATCTAAAAATTTTCGGGCAGGGACGGTGATTTCACCTTCGTCAAAATCTTGTAAATCGAGCTTGGCAACGATTTGAATTTCTAAATCTGTGCCTGTTAACACAACAGATTGGTCGCTAACTGCAATCAGCACATTCGATAAAATCGGCATGGTTTGCCGTCTTTCAATGACGCTAACAATTTGTTGTAAAGGGGCTAAGAGTTGTTCACGGTTAATAGTAAATTTCATGAAAATCGCTATGCTGACGGTTAATAGGGTAATAGAAAATTATAGTTCAGAGCAGAAAAACAAGCAGCGAAAAATTATCGCCGCTTTAATTGTTTTCTAAGTTAATGCGAAAGTGTTCTCAGTACATTTAGATAATCTTCGTTAAATTTTAAATTAGTGGCTCTAAGCTCCTCTACGCGCTTACACGCACTTATTACCGTAGTATGATCCCTACCCCCAAAAGCATGACCTATTTCGGGGTAGCTATGCGTTGTAAGCTCTCTAGCCAATGCCATCGCCACTTGGCGCGGTCGAGTAATAGTTTGTTTGCGTGCTTTAGATAATAAGTCCGCAACTTTAAGCTTAAAATATTCGGCAACGGTTTTTTGAATATTGTCGATATTGACTAATTTTTCTTGTAAGGAAATTAAATCTTGCAAGGATTCTTTGGTAAATTCTAAAGTAATCTCTCTACCTGTAAACTGCGCGTTCGCTATCACCCGCCTTAATGCTCCTTCTAATTCTCTAACGTTAGAAGGTACGCGTTTACTGATGAAAAAAGCGACTTCTTGCGGTAACTCTAAGCCCAAAATACTGGCTTTTTTCATTAAAATCGCAGCGCGAGTTTCTAGGTCAGGTGGCTCTACCGCGACAGGTAAGCCCCAGCCGAAGCGTGACTTTAATCTATCTTCTAGCCCTGCTATTTCTTTAGGGTATTTATCGCAGGTCAAAACTATCTGATGTTTTTTATCCAA
>WTBX01000294.1 GCA_013138855.1 Methylococcaceae bacterium | reverse complement strand
CGGACTGAGCTACATCGCCACTGCTCTCTAACAAAGAGCGGGCATTTTAAATACTCGCTCTTTATTTGTCAAACATTAAATCGAAAATGTACTACATCTCCATCTTGAACACTGTAATCTTTACCTTCTAAACGCCATTTTCCAGCATCTTTTGCACCATTTTCTCCTTTATTATCAACAAAGTCCTGATAAGAAACGATTTCGGCGCGAATAAAACCTTTTTCAAAATCAGTATGGATAACACCTGCCGCTTGCGGTGCTAATGCACCGACTGGAATTGTCCACGCTCTGACTTCCTGAACCCCAGCGGTAAAATAAGTGGAAAGATTTAATAATTCATACGTAGCACGCACTACACGATTTAAACCAGGTTCTTCTAAACCTAAGTCATCTAAAAATTCTTTTTTCTCATCATCATCCAATTGGACGATTTCTGCCTCTATCGCGGCACAAACAGGCACAACATTAGAACCTTCATGGGTTGCAAACTCTCTCACCTTATCTAATAAAGGATTATTTTCAAAACCGTCATCTTGCACATTGGCAATATATAGGGTCGGTTTAATAGTGATTAAGCACAGTTCTTTAATTAATTTTTCTTCATCTTCGGATAAACCTAAAGAGCGCACTGCTTCACCTGTATCTAAATGCGCCGAGACTTTTTCCAGCACTTTCTTTTTAGCTAGCTCATCTTTATTGCCCGATTTAGAGGCTTTAGTTGCTTTTTGTAAGGCTTTGTCTACTGTCGCCATATCAGCCAATGCTAGTTCGGTATTAATGACTTCTATATCGCCTAAAGGGTCGATTTTTCCTGCAACATGCACGACATTATCATCTTCAAAACAACGTACCACATGAGCAATCGCCTCAGTTTCGCGAATATTGCCTAAAAATTGATTTCCTAAGCCCTCACCTTTAGACGCTCCTGCGACTAAGCCCGCAATATCAACAAATTCAATTGTCGTTGGTAATACTCTTTGTGGGTTTACAATTTCCGCTAATTTATCCATTCGAGGGTCAGGAACAGACACTACTCCGACATTAGGATCAATCGTGCAAAAAGGATAGTTTTCAGCGGCAATAGTTGCCTGTGTTAGTGCATTAAAAAGGGTTGATTTACCAACATTTGGTAAACCGACAATTCCACAATGAAGTGCCATAAAGTTCTCGTATGAAAAAAATTAACAATAAATGACGAGATAACGTCAAAAGGGGAGGGATTATACAATACTTAACTACGAGCAGATAATTCTGAATGAATTAGTTGTGTAATCAATTTAAATGCGTAAAGTTTAATCTAATAAGAGTGCTGTTCGCCAACACGTTAATAAATTATTTTCAACCTTATTAAAAACAGCTGAATCCAGTTTACCCGCTTCTACTTCCTCTCTTAAAATAGTTGATATTTGTTCTGGGGCTAAGGCATCTCGATAAGGGCGTTTTTGTGCTAAGGCTTGAAAGACATCGGCAATAGCAATAATTCTAGCCTCTAAGGATAGGGTGGTTTTATCGTGACGATAAGGGTAACCAGAACCATCTAAACGCTCATGATGATGAGATGCCCATTGCGCAACCTCTTCCAATCCTTTAATATTTTTAATAATATTAAAAGTATCAAAGCTATGACGCTGAATCGATAAATATTCTTCCTTAGATAATTTAGCGTTTTTTTCTAAAATTTCATCAGGAACACGAAGTTTACCTATATCATGCAATAAGCCTGCAAGTTCTAACATATCGCAACGATGTTCAGATAAATCGAATAAATTACCGATATAACGCGAAAGCTTTGAGACACCTACCGAGTGTTCTTGTGTAAAAGTACTTTTAGCATCAACAATATGCGAAAAAATTTCTACAATACTTTTTAATTCAGCAAAAGGAATATTTTTTGTCGCATTATGTGAAACCCAAGTAGAAACATAGCCCGAAACATGTTCTCTTTCTAGGGAAAACCAAAAGGCTTCTGATTCTGAAACCTCTAAAAAAGCATCAACTAGTTGAGGATGAAACCAGTCGCCTTTTTTGTCAAAAATCTTTTGCTTAATTTCATCACAGCTTATCAATATATTAGTCTCTTTAGCAAGACAGCCTAACGATAAAATATCAACCCTATCAGCCATATAAATGCAATTTGCACTGAGCTTAGTTTCTAACGGTAAATCAAGTTTTTCAAGCTTAGACCAATGTGTATGGTGATGTAAAACTAATTTTTCTAAATGGACTAAAGGTGGTGATGTTTTTAATAGTTCAGCCCCAATCTTGCAATGTTCTTGTTCTTGCTCCCATTCAAATTGTGCTAATTTTTTATGAACAGCCGTATTAGAAACCCCGCAATCATGCAAAATCGCTGCTTGAAATAAATTATCTAACTGCGTCTGCCCCCAACCTAATTGCTTGCCGCATTCCGCTGCCATAAACGCTACGCGTTTGCCATGATGAATTTGAACAACACCGACTAAATCCAGTGCGTCTGATAAGGAATAAATTGTTTCGTAAAGATTAATATTAAATGTTGACATAAATAAACAAGAACGTAAGTTTTTGCTTACTATAAACTGCAAGCCCGTTGAAAACTATATTTTTTTAAAGGATTTAAAACCTAGAGCTAAGGTCTTTAAAGCAAAGATGATAAGATTAGCCATCCTTTCTTTAGTCTGCGTGAGGTTTTCATGAAATTTTCAAAATTTTTTCTTATCAGCTTATTTGTCACAAGCTGTGCCACTGCTGATGAAGATCACCAAGCAGTATTAAAGCAACTTTCTGTTCCAGATGGCTTTTCACTCACTATTTTTGCTAAAAATTTACCCAATGTACGCACATTAGCTTTAGGTGATAAGGGTATTGTTTATGCTGGAACACGTCAGCAAGGCAGTGTCTATGCGATACAAGATGTTGATAATGATGGTATCGCCGATAAAAATTATACCTTGGCAACAGGATTGTATATGCCTAATGGTGTGGCTTATAAAAATGGCGCGTTATATGTTGCTCAACCCCATCGAATTATTCGTTTTGATAATATCGCTAAACATTTAGCGCAAGCACCTGAACCTGCTATTGTTTATGAGGGGCTACCCTCAGATAAACATCACGGTTGGAAATATTTACGTTTTGGTGAAGATAATAAATTATATTCAGCCGTAGGTGCGCCTTGTAATGTTTGCGAACCGAGTAAAGAAATTTATGGAACCTTATTTCGTTTGAATGCTGATGGCAGTGACTTTGAAATTCTTGCCTCAGGTGTACGCAATACCGTAGGGTTTGATTGGCATCCTGAAAGCAAAGCACTTTATTTCACTGAAAATGGTCGTGACCATTTAGGCGATGATGTTCCGCCTGATGAATTAAATAAATGGACAGCAAAAGGTCAGCATTTTGGTTATCCCTATTGTCATGCGGGTGAGATATTAGACCCTGAATTTGGTAAAGATAAAAACTGTGCTGATTTTGTCGCGCCAGCATGGAAATTTAAAGCACATAACGCACCATTAGGGATGCGTTTTTATCAAGGCGATCAATTTCCCTCTGAATACAAAAATCAATTATTTGTGGCTCAACATGGTTCATGGAATCGATCCACCCCTGATGGTTATCGAATCGCCTTAGTTAAATTTAAAGAGGGTAAAGCCATTTCCGAAGAAGTTTTTATTTCAGGTTGGCTCACAAAAGATGAAAAAGTTTTAGGGCGACCTACTGATATTTTAGAAATGCCTGATGGAAGTTTATTAATTGCCGATGATAAACGCGGCGTAATTTATAAGGTTAGTTATAAAAAATGACTCAAGAATACAAGCTCATAGAACAAAAAACGGTTTACGATGGTTTTTTTAAATTAGAAAGTTATAAGTTAAAGCACACTTTATTCAAGGGTGGCTGGAGTGAGCCATTACAACGCGAATTATTTCGCCGTAGTGATTGTGTTGGGGTCTTGTTATACGATCCTAAACGTGACGAAGTGGTGTTATTAGAACAATTTAGAGTAGGGCCTATGGTTCACATGCAGCAACCGGGGTTATTAGAAATTGTTGCAGGTGGTATTGAAGAAGGTGAATCTAAAGAAGACGTCGCCTATCGAGAAGCAGAGGAAGAAGCAGGTTGTGAAATTGAAGAGTTAATGTTAATTAACGAATTTTACACCTCACCGGGTGGTTCATCTGAGCTTTTAACTTTATACTGCGGCAAAGTCGATAGTTCCAATATAGGTGGGATTTATGGGCTGGAAGAAGAGTCGGAAGATATACGAGTAACAACCGTTAGTTTTGATGAAGTTTATCAATTGTTAGAACAAGGACAAATTAAATCAGGGATTCCAATTATTGC
>WTBX01000035.1 GCA_013138855.1 Methylococcaceae bacterium | reverse complement strand
AGGCTTGAAACCTTCATGTTCTTCATGCGCTTCATGGTTTATAAACTTTAAAAGCCGCTAGCTTTTACCAGTAAGCCGCTCTAGCTCACAAAAGTATTGCCTCTGGAGTTACCCTCAACATTTCCTCAATGGTTGTTAATCCCGCAGCAATTTTTTCAACTGCCCCTAAGCGTAACGGTAACATTCCCTCTTTAATCGCTTGTTTTTGTATAAGGCTATTATCACAACCCTCAGTAATTAACTTTCTTAATGTCGGAGTATTTTCGCAAATTTCATAAATACCAATCCTGCCAGAATAACCTGTGTGCCGACAATCTATACAACCCGCAGCTTGATAAATATGCGCAGGTTTTTGTAATTTAAACGGTTTAGTCAATGCAAACCATTCATCATCACCTAATGCCAACGGTTTTTTGCATTGCGCACACAAAACTCGCAATAAACGCTGCGCCATAATTCCCAATAGCGTTTGTTGAATTAAATAAGCGGGGATCCCGATATTTAATAAACGACTTATTGCCGCAGGTGCGTTATTAGTATGCAAGGTCGATAACACTAAATGTCCCGTTAAAGAAGCTTGTACCGCCATTTCTGCGGTTTCCAAGTCGCGTATTTCACCCACCATAATAATATCTGGGTCTTGACGCATTAACGTCCTAATGCCTTTAGCAAAACTAAGCCCAATATTGTGCTGGACTTGCATTTGATTAAAACTAGGTTCGATTTGTTCAATCGGGTCTTCTACTGTACACAAGTTAATTTCAGACGTTGCCAGATGTTTTAAAGTGGAATACAGCGTGGTCGTTTTTCCTGAGCCTGTAGGCCCTGTCACCAAAATAATGCCATGATGCTGTTCAGTCATGCGTTTCCAAACGGTTTGTTCGCGTTTATTAAACCCCAACTGTTCATAATTACGCAGCAGCACATCAGGATCAAAAATACGCATCACCATTTTTTCGCCAAAAGCTGTCGGCATGGTTGAAAGCCGTAATTCAATCTCCTTATTTAAAGCACTTTGGGTTTTAATACGACCATCTTGAGGCAAACGCTTTTCTGCTATATCCATGCGCCCTAGAATTTTTAAACGACTCATCACCGCATTCATCACTGATGAAGGTAGTTGATAAACATTATGTAAAACGCCATCAATTCTAAAGCGCACGTTGCCCTGTTCTCTACGCGGTTCGATATGAATATCGCTCGCTCGTTGGTCAAATGCATATTGAAATAACCACGAAACCAGATTCACAATGTGTTGATGGTTCGCATCAAGATCACTGGACTGACCTAATTTAACCAGTTGTTCAAAATTTTGAAGGTTAGAGTTGAGTTTACCTGCGGCTGAATTTTCTGCCCCTTTTAAAGATTTAGCAAAGTCATAAAATTCAACTAAATAGCGTTTAATATCATCAGGGTTGGCGATAACGCGTTTGATTTGTCCTTGTTGAATTTTGCCTAAATCATTTTCCCAATGACGAATATAAGGTTCGGCCGTAGCGATTACGATTTCATCGGGCGTGTTTTTTACGGGCAGAATGTCGTAATTGCTAGCATAAGCTTGACTATAAACCGTGGTGACCGCAGAAATATCAATTTTCAATGGATCTATATAGTAATAAGGCAAATCAACTTTTTTCGCCAACCATTGAGTGAGTTGCTCTAACGTCAGGGTTTTACCAAACTGAGTTTGATCTTGCACTTCACAATCTACAATAATATTAAGAGGGTGTTTGTTAAACCTTTCTGCTTGTAAGCCATATTGCTCGCAATTTTGATAATCCTCAGGAGAAATAATACCGTCCTCTTGCAACCATTGCAGAACTTGCTTAATACTTAACTTACCTTCTTGACCGTCTTGCTTAACAATGTTCATTTGATTTATAAATTTTCATACGCTATTTAAGTTTCAATAATAATAGTACAGTGGCTAACATTAGTGATGTTACACGAAGATGTGAAAATTAATTTAAATAGCGTCTCTTTTTACCATGAAGCCCATGAAGTATAAAAAAATAATATTCAACTTTTCGCAGTTACCTGTGTTGAATTGTTTTTAAATCTTGCCAATAGCTAAAGCTATTATTGGACTCCTCTTTAATTTTCCTGACTTTCGTGGACAGTTAGTTTTGGGTAACATTAGAAACATAACACTATTTAGGAGAAAAAGAGATCTTCTTGTTTTTTTCATATTTTCTCCAGATTTATATCGTATTCTAAACCTGTTTTCAACATAGCGTGATATTGTATTTAGAGTATAAAGTTTATTTTAAAAAACAAATGATATAAAAATAATAAGGGGTCTATATGAGTGTTGATATTGATAGTTATTTACAAGAAATTTCCGCAGACAAACCTTGCGGTGAAGACCTTGAATATGATGCTGAGTTTATTGCGCTAGAGCAAGATATTAAAGGGAAACCTGAGGTTCAAATTGGTGATACCTTTCAGGAAGCCGAAGCTCCTATCTGGCGCGATATTATTAAAAGCTGTGAAAATTTATTAGGACGTACTCGTGACTTAAGAGTTCTGGTTAATTATTTTCGAGCCTTGGCGGCAATCGAGGGTTTTAGTGGGGTTTACAAGAGCTTAGCATTAATAAATGGCTTAACCGAAACGCGGTGGGCAACTCTTTATCCTTTGCTTGATCCTGACGATGATAATGACCCTACCGAGCGTATTAATATTTTAATGACGCTATGCGATTTTGAAACCACGCTAAAACCATTACAAAAAATCCCTCTCATTGACTCCAGAGCCTTAGGTAGCTTTAGTTTACGCGACGTACATATTGCCGAGGGAAAAATAATGCCTGTCTCAGGCAATGATGAGGATCAACCGAGCCTGTCCAACATAGAGGGTGCAGTTCAAGATTGTGACATCAAACAACTACAACAGACTGCAAAGTTTGTTAGTGATAGTTTGGAAAACTTAGATAATCTGGAAAAATTTATTACTGAACAAGTCGGTATCGTCGATGCTCCAAGCTTTACCGAACTAAGACTGTTGCTAAAAGAAATGACTACCATTACTGCGGGATGGCTGGAAACACGCGGTGTTGATGAATCAGTAGACGATGACGAGTCAACTGTAGAAGGAGATGAGCAAGGAGAAGAATCAAATGCAGAAGGAACACCTGCTCCAGCTAAAAAAATTCCTGCTGGTATAAATAGCAGTCAGGATGTTATAAAGGCATTAAATAAAATTTGTGAGTATTATCACAAAAATGAACCCTCCAGCCCAATTCCTTTATTACTAACACGAGTCGTTGGTTTAGTGGGCAAAGATTTTATGGATGTATTAAAAGATATAGCACCTAATGGAGTGGAACAGTTTGAATTTTTAAGCGGCTCTGCTGATAAAGAGCAATAACATATAATAAACGAGGAGAATGACATGGCCGAGAGTAGTCAGAAGTTTATAGCAAGAAATAGAGCACCGAGAGTGCAAATTGAATATGATGTTGAGCTTTACGGAGCAGAGAAAAAAGTTCAACTCCCCTTTGTAATGGGCGTATTAGCTGATTTATCAGGAAAGCCTGCCGAAGCCTTAGCGCCTGTAGCCGAGCGCAAAATGCTGGAAATTGATGTTGATAACTTCGATGATCGTTTAAAAGCGATGAAACCTAGAACCGCTTTTAATGTTCCAAACACAATTACAGGCGAAGGCAATTTAAGCGTTGATATTACCTTTGATAGTATGGAAGATTTCTCTCCCGCCGCTGTTGCAAATAAAGTCGATGGCTTAAAACAATTACTTGATGCCAGAACACAATTAGCCAATTTAATGACCTATATGGATGGTAAAACCGGTGCAGAAGACTTAATAGCCAAAGCGATTAGTGATCCTGCGGTTTTACAATCTTTAGCATCTGCCCCAAAACCTGCCGACGAAGAAGATAAAGGAGAATAATCATGGCCGAAGCAGAACAAGCAACCGAAGCGGCAGCAGGCGAAGCCAGCCTTGCTGATAGTGATTTTTCCGCGTTACTAAATCAAGAATTCAAACCAAAATCAGATCGCGCCAAAGAAGAAGTTGAAAGTGCGGTTCAAACGCTTGCTGAATTTGTATTAAAAGATACTTCAGTTGTTTCAGATGATGCGTTAAATTCTATTTCTTCAATTATTGCGGAAATAGATAAAAAACTCACCGAACAAGTGAATTTAGTCATTCATCATGAAGACTTTCAAAAACTTGAAGGTGCATGGCGCGGTTTGCATTATATGGTAAACAACACCGAAACTGATGAGCAGCTCAAAATTCGAGTGATGAACATCTCTAAAAAAGATCTGGGTAAAACTTTAAAGAAATTTAAAGGCACCGCTTGGGATCAAAGCCCCTTATTCAAGAAACTTTATGAAGAAGAATACGGTCAATTTGGTGGTGAACCTTTTGGCTGTCTAGTAGGCGATTATCATTTTGACCACTCACCTCAAGATGTTGAATTATTAGGTCAAATTTCACAAATTTCAGCCGCTTCTCATTCTCCATTTATCACAGGGCTAGCACCAAAGACCTTACAAATGGACTCTTGGAGCGAGCTTGCGAATCCACGCGATTTAACCAAAATCTTCTCGACCCCTGAAT
>WTBX01000263.1 GCA_013138855.1 Methylococcaceae bacterium | reverse complement strand
TGAAGATTTTAACTGGCGATATCAAGCTATCGCTAACGCAATAACAAATCTAAAAAACTCTAAAGTTGTGATGACTTTATCTGGGGCGGAATTATTGGCGGGAAAGCATTTTGAAAAATAACGTCTTGTTGAAACGTTGTAAATCGTGAACCTCTCGTTCCCAACGTCTTCGTTGGGAACGCCTAACTAGAAGCTCTGCTTCCAGTATCATCAAGCAGAGCTTGATGATAGACATTCCCAAGCTGGAGCTTGGGAACGAGAAAAATAACGTCTTTTTGAAACTTTGTAAACCATGAATAGCTTCTTTTTTCGTTTAAACAATCGTGGATTCAACTAACAAGTGCAACTCATTTTTGGCTCTATGTCATTCAAAAAAAAGACCCTAGATACTCAAAACTAAATAAAATAGGAAACTTGACAGTTTCAGAATCTAGGTTTTCTATTGATGAGTTAAAATCTATTTTACATACAAATACGCCAGAAACAGAAGAGAAATAATTATAAATAACCAGCAAGTTACCCATATTCACACTATTTTATATGGGATACTTGCTGTTTTAAATCAGACATACCATCACTAAAAACAAAAACCACAAAAGCAATCACAGTTTTTTGTCGCACCCGTAAAACCCAAAACAACACCTAAACTTTGAATGCCAAAGACTGTATAGATAGCTCTGTAATTCTGCCTAAACGAATATCATTACTCAATAAAACACTCTCCTGAACAATCGCCGTTGCTGCAATAATCGCATCGGGCAACTTTAACTTATGCTGACAACGCAACTGAATCGTCTTTTTACAAACCGCCTCAGTTAAATTAATTTGCTGAGTTACCTTTAAAAAACGCTGTATTTCATGACGCTTTGATTCAGTTAATGCGGCAAAAGAAAGTAATTCCAACTCTGAAATAATAGACGTATAAAAAGAGCCATCAGGTAAAGCCTCATCAAGCTTTCCATCCAGCAAATAAATAATCGTATTGGTATCTAAAGTATAATTCACTCCCACTCATCCCTGATTGATTTTTGATACTCTAAACCATCAACTTCAAATTTCACCTTACCTGAAAAAGCCATTAAAACCTCTGCTTGATTTTGAGTCTCCTTAACCGCGCAATTTTTAATAAAATCTTGCAGCAAAGTATTAATTAATTGACTACTATCATTAGAATGATTAACTCGTAACGCTTTTGTCATTAAAGCATCATCAATTTCTGCGTACATATTTAACCTCTTATTATTTTTTACACTTCAAGCTATTTTAAATCAGACATACCATCACTAAAAACAAAACCCACAAAAGTAATCACGGCTTTTTATCGCACCCGCAAAACCCAAAACAGCAGCCATCAAAAACCACCCAAAAACCTAAACCTTACCTAAAAAACAAACCGCCTAACAACAAATCCAGCCACGACAACACAACATTAAATAATAGCTTAATCCCTATTTTCCCTAGAATGCCAAACCCGAATAATCCCAACCTTATCCACATCTAACTGATAACGTAAAATATAAGCCCCTGCACCAAAAGGCAAAAACAACTCCCTGCGTCCCGTCTCATCATCCATAGAAATTCCAAGCTCAGGCGAACAAGCAAGCTGCTCACTTCCTTTTCTAAACAATAACAAAATCTTATTAGCCGCTTTAGAATTCTTTTTACGCAAAAATAAAAACAAACGCTCAACATCCGCCTGAACTTCTCTTAACCAAACAACCTCAGCCATAACTTAAACACGCTCACTCAAATTATCCATCCAAGCCAACATTTCTATCTGCTCAACCGCTTGCCCCGTCTTTTGATAATTAGCCCAACGCGCCGCATCTTCTTGTTTTTCACGCTCATAAAGCTCTTCTTTATCCCCTTGCCCGCGCAAAAGCAATAAATTTTGCTTTTGCTCTTGCAGTTGCAAATAAACCTCCACCGCTTTACAAACCGCCTCCGATTCATTTTCAGAATGGGTATAAAACATTAAATTTTTCAATTGATTATCATCAAAATTAATCGTAGCTTGCATAACACTTCACCTTAAAAAAACAACCCCATAAAAACAATCACGGTTTTTTGTCGCACCCGCAAAACCCAAAACAGCAGTCATCAAAAAACCACCCAAAAACCTAAACCTTAGCTAAAAAACAAACCACCTAACAACAAACCCAGCCACGACAAGATAAAAAATTAAAATTTATTCGCCAATTTTTTATCCAACGTCAATAATTCAAGTCCATGAAATATTGCCGTTGCCACAATAATAGAATCAGGTAACTTGGTTTTATACAAATGCCGAAATGCAATCGTTTCATCTTCAATCTCAGAACTAATATTTAAACGTGTCATTCGGATTAACAACGATTCAATAGCAATTTTTTCCACCTCAGTAATCGCAGGAAAACTTAACAACTCAATACGAGTAATCGAACGATAAGCACAATCACCAATAACAAGCTTTTTTAACTGCAATAGCCTTAATATTTCCTTATTTTGTTGATACATCCCAATAATAATATTGGTGCCCAACAAATATTTAACTCCACTCATCGCGCAAAGACTTTTGTAATGTTAAAGGGTCGCCTTTAAAAGTTGTCAACTCTGGAAGCTCTTTCATAATATCTGCCAATAATTCAGGCTCTTTTTGTTTTGCTGTATAACTCGCAAGTAAATTTTTAACCAATTGTTCAGGCGGCGTGTGCTGTTGTTTTGCAAGTTGATTTAACTCAGCTTCCAACTCATCTTCAATATAAACAGTTAGCATAATAATCTCCTAATAAATACATAATTATCTAATTTTTCATGCTTCTAACGATTTTAAATCAAACATACCATCACTAAAAAAACTACAAAAGCAATCACGGTTTTTGTCTAGTGCAAAATCCAAAACAGTAGCCATCAAAAAACCACCCAAAAACCTAAACCTTAGCTAAAAAACAAACCCAGCCACGACAACACAACATCATTCTTTTCACAACTTAATTTACACGCTTAAAAAAGGATTAATTAACTCAACATCACAAAATTTAAAATCTTTAACATTACGCGTTGCCAATGAAAAACCATGCGCTTTTGTGATTGCCACAATCTGAGCATCAGCAAAACTCATCGGATGACCTATTTCTCTATTATGTCCCATCACCTCAGCATAAATAGCCGCTGCATGAGCATCAAAAACAAGAATTCGATTAGAAAATCCTAACGCGATAAACTGCTCAAAACGCCTTTGCAAGCTATCTTTACGTTTGCCATCAGATAATACACGCAAACCATAAGCAATTTCAGCTAAACTAACCGCCGTAATAAAAAGCTGCCCCGAAGAATACAAATTTAACCATTCCAAAACCATAGTATTCGGCTGAGGACGCATAGCTTCTGAAATGATATTAGTATCAATGACAATCATTCGCTTAAATCAAGCGGTTGGTGCGGAAATTTTTCCTCTAAATCCAATTCAATTCCATTATTTTCACCAAACAAAGCCACTGCCATATCACCCAATTTAGGCTGATTAACTGCTTGCGCCAAAATATGATGAACCTCTTCCTCCATTGAAATACCATGAACTATTGCTTGCGAATGAAGCTTTGCAAGCAAACCTTCGTTTAAATTATTAATACTTAACGTAGTCATTTTCTTTTCCTAATTTACCCTTTTAAATTAAATATACCGTCACTAAAAACAAAACCCACAAAAGCAATCAACATTTTTTTCGCTACCATAAAACCCAAAACAGCAACCATCAAAAAAACCACCCAAAAACCTAAACCTTGCCTAAAAAAACAAACCGCCTAACAACAAACCCACCCTCGATAAACAAAACTTCAACTAATCTCAATGACACCTAACTCTTTATTATGGAAAAATTCATTAATCGCAATCGAATTACGCCTAATAATCCGTTCCATATCTGCAAGCTTACAATTTCCAACCCTAACCCAAACAATCTTCGGCGGAAACCCATAAAGAAAATTCATCTCGTTATAATCCGCATCCTTCGTGATAATTGTAAAATTCTGTTCCATCGAAAAACTCCATATCTCGTCATCTTCCGATTCATCCATATCCTCAAACATCACATGAGACGAGTCAGGAAAAATATCAATTAACCTTGCAACTAACTTATGAGAAAGATTATTATCAAACAACACAACACGCGCGTAACCTTGTCACCGTATGCTCTCTTTCCGCCGCAAAAGCTAAACAAGCAAGAATATCCTCACGGGTAATTTTAGGAAAATCATCCACAATCTCCTCATAACTCATCCCATCTGCCAGCATATTTAAAATATCGTAAACCGTTATTCTTAAACCCCGAACACAAGGTTTTCCCGAACGCTTACCCTGCTCAATCGTAATATAGTCTTTATAATCAATCATTTTAGAATCCAACAAATATTTTTACAAAAGTAATCACTGTTTTTTCCGCTACCGTAAAACCCAAAACATCACCAAACACAATTAACCTGATAACTTGAAAAATGCTCATCTATACTCAACAAAACCAAATCATCTGCCAAACTTTGCGAAATAATCAAACGATCAACTGGGTCTTTGTGATGAAAAGGTAAGTCTTGCAGAATAAAAAGAGCCGATGTATCTATAGGTAAAATCTCCATTGCATTTTGACTAATATGCTCGTCAATCAAAGTTTGCATATCCATACCTAATTCTAACTTGCCAAGACTCTTTTTAATCGTCATCTCCCAAAGACTGGCAATACTCAAAAAACGCTGATTATCACTAGCCTCAATCAACGCTTTTGCCTTGCCACTTAACTTTGAATTACCTTCGATAAACCAAATAAAAGCATGTGTATCAAGTAATAACTTCATCACATATAATCCGCAAAATCATCCAACGGCTCATCAAAATCAGCCGACATTTTAATCAAACCCTTTGCGCTACCAAATTTAGGCACAGGCTTTTCATTTTTCTTAACTAATTTTTTCGCAGCCTGCAACTGGTTTTCAAACTGCATTAACATTTTATTAACCATTTCTGGTGAAAGTTCATCAGGAACATTTAACGTAACGTGCATAACACTTCTCCTGTAACTATTTT
>WTBX01000052.1 GCA_013138855.1 Methylococcaceae bacterium | reverse complement strand
GCTAGGTGTTAAATTGATTTATCTCGTTACCAAACTCCGTTTGGGAACGCATATTCACAAGCTCCGCTTGGTATTTTCAAATTCTTTCATCCTTTGCTATTCATCAAGCGGAGCTTGAAGGGAAGGCATTCCCAAACGGAGTTTGGGAACGAGGCAAAAGAAAGGTAAGTAAACGTTAAGAGCGGTAAACTTCATCATGCGAACCAATATCTAATAAAATAATTTCTTTTTCAGTAATTTTTAACAACAACGTCACTCGATAACTATGCGTTAAACTAATCGCATAAATACCTTCTAAATCGCCACTTAAATTATGCGTTTTTAGGCTTACTGCAAAAGGATCATCGCATAAAGTTTCAGTGACTTTCGCAAATTTAGATTTTAAATCAGGATGTTTACGAAAAAACTTTCGCGCCCTGCGTAAAAAATAATCACTGGTTTCAAGCGCGTAATTCATCAATCTTCTAGCGCGTTCATTAAATCATTTACACTATCAAAACGCTGTACTTTTCCAGCGGCAACATCATCTAATGAAGCCTTTAAACGATTTTGATAAACCTCTGCCTCAGCTTCTAATAAATCTTGATAACGTGCTTCGGATAAAACAACTTGTTCTGATGATTTTGCTTTAGATTCAAATGCTACTGATTCATCTAAAACCGTCACTAAAATATTACATTCACCCGTAAGTTTTGGTTTTTCTTGCCAATGAATATATCCTTGAGCATCAAGTTTTGCTGCAATAGTCTGTAACATTTCATCACCTTTACTTAATTTAAAACTGTCGTTGTGATTAGTTTATCTCGTTTCCAAACGGAGTTTGGGAGCGAGGTGAAATTAGCTTGCTCAACACTTTTTAACTCCAATGCTTGTAAGGCAGATTTGAGCGTAAAATCACTGTAAGACATTTAATCCTCCTTACTTAAAAATAGCTTCGACACTAATTTCATTATCTAAAACTAAATCCTTAAACATTCCTGTTGAATACGATTGGGGTTTATGAATATCATTAAACACAATAATCGTTTTAGTCGGTGGGATGACTAACCAACACGATTTAATTCCAGCTTGTAAATATATCTCAATCTTATCTGTAATATCATTTATTGCTTGCTTGGGCGATAAAATCTCAATTGCCAACAAAGGCAGGGTCTCCGATCTTACTTTATCATGTAAAAAGTCAACGGCTTGTCGCTGATAAACCGCAACATCAGGAATATAGTCTGTCCCATTAATATCTAAAGTGATTTCAATATGAAGATTAAAATCACCATTTTTATCAATAGTTTTAGCCAGTTGATAAGCCAAATAGGAATGATTATAAGAGAGAGACATAATTTATTCCTTAGGTGAATGTTTAGTTTATATAAAGGGTTAGCTTTTTAAAAATATATAAACATTCTACAAGTTTTAATTCGGGTCTTCAGAATTTTCCGTGAAACAAAGGTGTTTAGCAAAAGGACTGGCAGTCCTCTCTTGATTTTCATACTTCACGGAAGAACTGCCAGTCCTGATGAGCCTTTAATTCTCCAAGGCGCGATACTTCTCTCGCAAACTATTTCTAATCGCAATCGCCGCCATATTTAAACCGACAATCACAATCACCAATAATAAGGAAGTCGCATAAACCAAAGGTCTTGCAGCTTCTACGTTAGGGCTTTGAAAGCCTACATCATAAATATGAAAACCTAAGTGCATAAATTTTCTATCTAAATGTAAAAAGGGGAAGTTTCCATCTAAAGGTAAAGTCGGTGCTAGTTTTACGACACCGACTAACATCAAGGGAGCAACTTCACCCGCTGCCCGCGCAACCGCTAAGATTAAACCTGTCATCATTGCAGGGCTTGCCATCGGTAAAATGGTGCGCCATAAGGTTTCTGCTTTAGTCGCGCCTAAGGCTAAACTCCCTTCTCTAATGGAACGCGGAATTCTCGATAAGCCTTCCTCTGTCGAAACAATCACTACTGGTAAAGTTAATAAGGCTAAGGTTAAGGATGCCCACATTAAACCGGGTGTGCCGAAAACAGGCGCGGGGGCAGATTCTGGATAAAATAATTCATCAATACTGCCGCCTAAGATATAAACAAAGAAACCTAAACCAAATACCCCATAAACAATAGACGGAACCCCTGCAAGATTGTTCACCGCAATACGAATAATGCGAGTCATTAAGCCTTGATCCGCATATTCGCGCATGTAAACCGCTGCAATCACGCCGAAAGGAGTGACGATGACGGCCATTAACATCACCATCATCACGGTGCCAAAAATCGCGGGAAAAATCCCACCCTCAGTATTCGCTTCGCGTGGATCTTCCATCACAAAGGCGTAAACATTGCTAAAGTACGCGCCTGTTTTTTGAAATACGTTCATCGAATTAGGCTGAATAACTTTGACGATATTATCTAAATGAATTTCAATTTCCACGCCATTAGCGGCTTTTGCTTGTAAGCTATCGCGTTTTATTTTCTTGTAAAGTGTCGCTAATTGCTGCTGATAGCCTTTATATTCCTCATCATAGCTGGCTCTTTCAATCTCGATTTCAGCTTGCGTCGTAGCATTCCATTCACCCTCTAATTCTAAACGGCGTTGTTTAAGACGCAGACGCTCTAGGGCATAGTTAATCGCGCCAATTTCGGTTTTTTGTAAATGCTCGATAGTGTCAAAAATTTCTAAGGCTTCTTGTAGACGTGCTTCTAAAACTTCTGGGGCTTTCACGCCTGTGGCAATCACTTTGCCATTTTCTTTAACAGAAACTAGGCGACCGTAAAAATTACCCCATTCGCGTCGTTCTACGGCAATCAATTCCTTTGGGTAATGGGTTTCCAAAATATTTTGTTGCTGAATCCAGCGAAAGTCCATGCCTGTTAAATCACGGTTACCTGTTTTTACCAGTTGTTGAACTAAATATTCAGCATTAGTATCTTTAAGGGTGTAGCCCGCTTCTTTCGCTTGAATAGCAGGAAGCAGACTTTTATCAATCTCTTCGCCCATCACCACGGTTTGCTTTTCTTCGTCCTGATAACGATACTCAACAATATCGGCTGGCCAGAAATGCCCTAAGCCTCGTACCGCCACTAAAGTTAACAAACCTACGACTAAAATTAGGCAGACACTAACTGCTGCCGCGTTTAACCAAATCCACGGCGAACCGCTTTTAAACCATTGTTTCATCATAATGAACTGTATTTTTCGCGTAAACGCTGACGAATAACTTCTGCGAGCGTGTTAAAGACAAAGGTGAACATAAACAAAACCAAAGCAGCTAAAAATAAAACCCGATAATGAGTGCTGTCGACTTCTGACTCAGGCATTTCTACGGCAATATTGGCAGATAAAGTCCGCATCCCTTCAAAGACGCTCATATCCATCACAGGGGTGTTGCCTGTTGCCATTAATACAATCATAGTTTCACCCACAGCACGTCCAAAACCAATCATA
>WTBX01000139.1 GCA_013138855.1 Methylococcaceae bacterium | reverse complement strand
ACCGAAGAGCAGTATTACATTACAGGTTTACCCGTTGCTGAAGATACCTTTGGTGTGGAAATGTTTCATCAAATGGCACAATCTGCACCGACAGCGATGTTGGTTATTTTTCTATTATTATGGTGGTTTTTTAAGCGACTAATTTTTGTAATTTCGCCGATGATTGTGGCGTTGGTTTGCGCCTTGAGTACGATGGGACTTTTGATTATTTCAGGCAATACCATTCATATTATGAGTTCGATGATTCCCATTTTCATCATGCCGATTGCGGTGCTGGATGCGATTCATATACTCTCGGATTTTTTCGACCGTTACGCCAAAATTGGTAATAAACGCGATACTTTATTGCATGTGATGGGTGAGTTATTTTCTCCGATGCTTTATACCACTTTAACTACGATTGCAGGTTTTGCATCATTGGCGTTAACGCCGATTCCGCCTGTGCAAGTCTTCGGTATTTTTATTGCTATCGGGGTGTTGTTAGCATGGTTTTGGACGGTAATGTTTATTCCTGCCTTTATCATGTTTATTCCTGAGGAGAAGTTAGCGAGTTTTTGTATCCAAGGTCATGATGAAGATGATAAAACCTTGATGGCGAGATTATTAGATAAATTAGGCGTGTTTACCTTTAATCATGCGCGTTTAATTTTAATGATGACTTTTGTGGTGATTGGGGTTGCCGTTTATGGGATTAAGCAAATTAATATTAATGATAATCCGATTAAATGGTTTCAAGCTGAGCATCCAATTCGCGTTGCTGATAAGGTTTTGAATGAACATTTTGGTGGCACCTATATGGCGTATTTGGTTTTAGAACCGAATGAAAATCAACAAGCAGGTGATTTTAAAACACCGATGTTGGAAAGGTTCGCGGTAAAACAACAGCAAATGCAAGCCGATGGCGTGCCTAATGTTGATAAAGTCATTGCATTAGTTCAAACAACGATTCAACAACAGCAAGGCAATCAAGCTGAATTAATGACAAGCTTAATCGCTTTAACTGAAAAACAACTTGAAACGGCGGTAAATGAAGAGCTTGAAGCATGGGATGAGGCGCAGTTATTTTTAGACAGTGAGCGTCAACGTGAGCAACTCTTTAAAACCCCCGAAGCGTTGAATTATTTAGCCGTCCTGCAAGCGCATATTAATAATTTACCAATGGTGGGGAAATCTAATTCTTTAGCCGATGTGGTTAAAACAGTGCATAGAGAATTATTATTGGGTGAGGAGAAAGAGTTCCGTATTCCTGATTCTGCGAATGCGGTGGCGCAAACTTTAATCACATATCAAGGTAGCCATAGACCGCATGATTTATGGCATTTTGTCACCCCTGATTATCGTAAAACCAGCCTTTGGATTCAGTTAAAAAGCGGTGATAATCAGGATATGATTAAAGTGGAATCAGCGGTTGCCAAATATATAGAAAACAATCCGCCGCCTTATGGTTTACAACATCAATGGTTTGGGCTGACGCATATTAATGTGGCTTGGCAAGAGAAGATGGTCACAGGGATGTTAGAAGCTTTTTTAGGCAGCTTTATCGTAGTTCTAGTGATGATGATTGTGTTGTTTCGTTCCTTCTTCTGGGGTGTTTTGTCGATGATTCCCTTAACCGTCACGGTCGGTTTAATTTATGGTTTTATGGGATTGATTGGTAAAGATTACGATATGCCTGCGGCTGTTTTAAGTGCGTTAAGTATTGGTTTAGCGGTCGATTATTCGATTCATTTTATCTCTCGTGCTAGAAGTTATACTGCTAAAACAGGTTCGTGGGAGCAAGCGATTAAACCTTTATTTGGTGAACCCGCAAGAGCGATTGCCCGAAATGCAATTGTGGTCGGTGTCGGCTTTCTACCTTTGTTAGCCGCACCGTTAATGCCCTATAAAACTGTCGGATTTTTTATCGCCGCGATTTTGATTTTAGCGGGGGTTAGTTCTTTATTTATTTTACCTGCGTTGATTACTTTGATGGAAAAATGGGCGTTTCGGAATTTAGAAAAGCAGGTTTAGTTTATTAGACATTATTTTATGGGAATTTCAGCATGACGACTCAGCAAAGTAAAACGCTATCAGACTTTAGCATTCAAGAAAATAGTAATAAATTTATAGAGATGATTGCAGAGATTAAGCCTGTAAAGTCTGCTATGTCATCAGTAGAAATGGTTAGGTTGCTCAGAGAAGGAAAAGCGCAAGAATTACTTGATGCTAAAAAGTCAAAGAGTTCTAAAGTTGATTAATATGTATCTACTTTAAAAAATAGGGAAAAGCATAATAACGGAAACGCGACTTCTAGTCGCGCCGTGTGTTCTTTCTATAGTTTGAGTAAGTATGACTCGTGCGCGACTAGAAGTCGCGTTTCCAATACCCTAAAATTTATTAATATTTTTTAGCATTGCTCGTTCAGGATAATTCTAATTTATTAGCCAGTAAGGTGCGTTATCATACTCAGTCTAATAACCTGTTTAACCTAGAATATTTGGCTATTGCACTATGGAAATAAATAAGCTTGAAATAGAGAATTTTAAATTATTTGCAAAGGAAGAGTTTGTCTTTAATCCTCATTTTAATTTAGTGATTGGGGTTAATGGAAGTGGTAAAACTTCTTTGTTGAGAGCCATTTCTGTTGCGTTAGGTAACTGGGCGCATGGATATATGAAGGATAAAAATAATTACCGACCTATTTTTTCAGACGAAATAAGAGAAATTCAAATTAATAACCGCTTTGATAAAAGTAAAAAGTCATCAATTAAATCTTATGGAAAATCTGCGATTATAAATAACAAAGGTAATAAAAAAACTGTAATAGCAGAATGGTCTAATAAATATCATTTTGGAATTGAATCCTCTGAAACACTGCCTACGATTGAAGCAACTGTTATTTCAGCTAAGTATATAGAATCATCTAAACAGCATCTTTTAAATTTTGATTCTTTGGGTCAAGAGGTATTAAATTTTATTGAAAAAGGAGATAACTTTAATTTACCTTTGATAGCATTTTATGAATGTGACCGATTATGGTTAGCCTCTAAAAAAGAACCCAATATTGAAGAAGTAGCTCAAATAAGACATTCTCGTTTTGACCCTTATGTTGATTGTTTTCATATAGGATTAAAAGGTAACTCAGCCATCGTTGAGTGGCTAATACAGAATGAGCTTATTTCACTACAACAAGGAGAAGAATTTCCAGTTTTGAAATCTATTCAAAAAGCAGCGACTGGAGCATTAGAAAATTGTAGTGGTATTCGATTTAACTTTAAACAGCGGCGCGTCATTGTTGAGTTTGAAGATAAAACCAGTATTCCGTTTGAACATTTAAGTGATGGTCAGCGAACTCTATTAGGTTTGTTTTGTGACCTTGCTAGACGCGCGGCTATTTTAAATCCACAT
>WTBX01000272.1 GCA_013138855.1 Methylococcaceae bacterium | reverse complement strand
TTATCAAGCGATGAGGAATGGGTTTTTACTCGATAAAATGCTTAGTAAATTAGATAAACTGACGATAAAAGGTTTTAAGTCGATTAAAAATCTTGAAGACTTTGAACTCACTCAATTGAATATTTTGATTGGTAGTAATGGCGCGGGAAAAAGTAATTTTATAGAGTTTTTCCGTATGCTTTCTGCAATGATGAAAACTAATGGTCTACAAGAGTTTATGGCGGGAAATGCGGACAGTTATCTTTTTGGAGGCGCGAAAGAAACAAAACACATCACCATAAAAATGGCATTCGGTCAAAATGGTTATGACTTTCAATTATCGCCAACTGATGAAGGTTTTTTTCTCATCAATGCTGAACACCGCCATTATTTTCCAATGGGAACGACTAGCAATTTAGGAAGTGGTAATTTTAATCCCCAACTTTTAGTCGATAAAAATCAACAGGGTTTTAATACGCCACATAATGCTTCATGGCATACTTATGAAGCAATTTGTAGATGGAAAATTTATCATTTTCACGACACCACCAAAGAAGCAGGAATGCGACGTTTTCATGATGTAGGACATCATGAGGCTTTATTTACTGATGCTGCAAATATCGCGCCTTTTTTATATAATCTTAATAAAAATCATCCTGACGACTATCAAGCTATTATTGAAACAATTCGCTTAGTGATTCCTTTTTTTGATGATTTTATTCTTGTTCCAAATCATGATGAAAACATCCGCTTAAATTGGCGGCAAAAAGGTTTAAATGACTACACCATGCGCCCTGCGCAATTATCAGATGGTGCAATTCGTTTTATTTGTTTAGCCGCCGCATTATTACAGCCTAATCCCCCTTCAACCATACTTATTGATGAGCCAGAGTTAGGAATGCATCCTTATGCTATTGAAATTCTTGCAGAGCTTTTTCAAGCGGCTTCAACAAGAATGCAAGTGATTGTTTCTACCCAATCGCCTGCTTTAGTCGATTGTTTTAACCCAGAAGATATTATTGTTGTTAACCGAAAACAAGGCGCGTCGGATTTTAAACGCTTAGATAAAAATGAACTTTCAAACTGGTTAGAAGAGTATTCATTAGGGGAGCTTTGGCGTAAAAATGTGATTTCTGGATGCCCGCGCTATGAGTAATTCAGCGATTTACATTATTATCATTGTTGAAGGAAAAACTGAACGAACTTTTGTAGAACAAGTGCTTGCGCCGACAATGGCATTTAAAGGCATTTATCTTACTGCCAGTATTTTAGGAAAGGTCGGGCATAAGGGCGGTAATATTAGCTTTGAACGCGCACGCAGTGATATTGGGCGATTTTTACAACAACGCTCAGATACTTATATTTCTACCATGTTTGATTATTTTCGTATTGATAGTCATTGGGCGGGTAAAGAAACGCTTGATAAAAAAGTTAAAAGTGGTGTGAAATTATCTATCACAGAAAAAGCAGCGACTTTAGAAGATGCGACACTGGTACAAATGAAGCAATTTTTTCCTGAATATAATATTGAAAAACGCTTTATCCCTTATATCGAAATGCACGAATTTGAAGCCTTATTATTTAGTGATGCTGAGATTTTGGCAAATAAACTTAAAATTCCTATCGCACAAATCAACGCTATTCTTGCAGAATATGACAGCCCAGAAGACATAAATAGTGACCCTTCAAAAGCCCCTTCAAAACAGCTTGAAAAGTTAGTCGATAATTATAAAAAAGTGATTATGGGGAAGGTGATTTCTGAGGCGATTGGGATTAATACAATACGACAACAGTGTTTGCACTTTAATGATTGGCTCTTAAAATTAGAAAGCCTTTCCAAATAATTCTGAGAAATTCATTCCTATTGCCAAGAATTTAAAAAAGAAATGACAGACCCCTCTTTTTTATTTACCCTAAACAGTTAATAAAAATTTTCATTTTTTTTAGATGTTTCTTTATCCTGAATTCGCTCAAGGTTTTTGGCTGCAATGATAAAAATAATTATTAAGGCAGGAAGAATTATCACAAAATCAATCCTAATATTGCATTCGCCCGTACATTCTAAGGTATATTCATAATAAATATAAAGCAGCAAAGAGAGAGGGGCAACGATTAAACTTAGCCGTCGAAAATACCCTAAAAATCCACAAATAACGATATAAAGCACAAAGCACACAAGAACAACAATAAGGGTAATCATGAATCAGCTCACTAAAAAAATAGATATATTATTGGAATCATTACTACTATCACGATAAGAATTAGTGTTTTAGCATTATATGGGTCTGAAAAATCAACAGATGACTGCTTGAGCTTAATGAAATCATTATCCCGCTCAATAGGCTTATCACATTCTAAGGACTCATTTGAGCATTCGTCATCACATGGGGTGTCATTAATATTGGATCGAAGTAAACCTGCAATCAGAAAAAATATTAAGGTATAGATACCTACACAGCCCCAAGCAAAACCTGTGAGTTGAGAAGACCCCGCCGCACCACCATTGCAGGCGAAAGCAATAAAAAAAGCAGGTATCATCCACATGAAAAGTAAAGCGGCTAAATTCATAAAAGCGACAAATAATGATTCTATACTTTCTATTTTGTCCATTATTGTCAATCTTATGTAATCTAAAAAAAATCTCATCACATTACTCCTCTATTATTTAATTAAAGCAAACTGTTATATATTTTGGAGGTAAGGCTAAGAATATTAACACTGTCAAACAGGTAAGGTTATTCTTTTTCATGATAAGTAACTCAGTAAATGTATTTAATTAGCCTCCTTTAGCGAGGATTAAAGACAATCTCCCACTTTTCTGTTCAACAGTAGTAAAATACGCGCACTTTATTGATGTAGTGTGTCTCGTGAAAGAAAATATGATATTAAGGTGCTGAGTAAATTTAAAGAAAGTGACCATATTTTTTAGTTTACATTTTTGTCCACGAAAATCATGAACGACATAAAAAAGTATCTACTTTAAATTTCCATGAAGACCTGTCAGGGTTTCTCATAAATTTGAGTTTCATATTAAGATTTAAAGTAGATAGCTGAAAAAATTATTAATATAATTCCTCAACATTAAAAAACGAACAAGGTAACAACATGATGACAATGGATGACAGAGACGGACTGATTTGGATGGATGGCGAGTGGGTAGAATGGCGTGAGGCAAAAATCCACGTTTTAACCCATACCCTACATTACGGCGCGGGCGTGTTTGAGGGCTTACGGGCTTATCATGCCGAACAAGGTACGGCGATTTTTAAATTAAAAGAACATACCGACCGTTTATATCGCTCGGCGCATATTTTAAATATGAAAATCCCGTTTACTAAAGATGAAGTCAACGAAGCGCAACGATTGGCAATTGGGAAGAATAATTTAGATAGCGCGTATATTAGAACCATGTGTTTTTATGGTTCAGAAGGCATGGGCTTGCGTGCCGATAACCTGAAAGTGCATGTGATGATTGCCGCGTGGGAATGGGGTGCGTATTTGGGCGCGGAAAATATGGAAAAAGGTATCCGTATTCGCACGTCTTCTTATACGCGTAATCATGTTAATAGTACGATGTGTAAAGCTAAGGCGAATGGTAATTACATTAATTCCATTCTAGCCTTACAAGAAGCTTTAGCGGCTGGTTATGATGAAGCTTTATTATTAGATCATGAAGGCTATGTTGCCGAAGGCAGTGGTGAAAATTTATTTATTGTGCGTAATGGTAAATTATATACGCCCGAAACGACTTCGGCTTTAGAAGGGATTACCCGCGATACGATTATGAAAATTGCTTATGAGCAAGGTTTAGAAGTCGTTGAAAAACGGATTACGCGCGATGAAGTTTATATTGCGGATGAAGCGTTTTTTACAGGGTCAGCGGCAGAGGTTACCCCGATTAGAGAATATGATGATAGAGACATCGGTTCTGGAACACGCGGCGAAATCACTGAAAAATTACAAACCTTGTATTTTGACTATGTACATGGTCGTCGTGAAGACCACCGTGAGTGGCTGACTTATACTGCTTAGGAATGAAACTCAATAACGTCCGAAACTTAAAATATATTTTCACCATGAAGAACATGAAGTTCATGAAGATAAATCATTAAAACTTCATGTTCTTCATGTGCTTCATGGTTTATAAATTTTCTTAAGTTGACGATATAGTTTCGGAAGCCATTACACTTCTCAAACCTCCGAGGTCTTTGAGACCTCGGAGGTTTTTTTCTG
>WTBX01000331.1 GCA_013138855.1 Methylococcaceae bacterium | reverse complement strand
TTTTCTATTTTACGTTTGATTTCTGATAGATTTGACATATTTACTGCATCCCATTTAAAACTTATATTGTATAAGAAACACCTCAACAAGAAGGTTATTTGTAAGTTTTATACCCAACCTTGAGTTTCCAAACGCATAAATGCTTTCTTCAAATACTGTTCTTTCATCTGCGCTTTATGCTCATTCCAACTGTAAATAAAATCACGAATCAAATTAAAATCCTGTTTAGACTTATTTTCATGCTTGATAACCCAATGCACTGTAGATAATACCTCCATACTTAAAGGCGTTTCATAACCTTCAATAAGTTGTTCTACTTTGCACAAATACGACAACGCTTCTTTATCATTTAAAAGAAAAGAGTCTGCTTCTTTTATCGCATTATCTTTTAATTTAATTTCAGATTTTGAAACCCTATCGCCATAGCCAGAAATATAATGTCCATCAATAGCTTCCAAAACATGATTTAAATTATTTGCATAAGGTCCAAAATGGTGAGCTTTATAATTAAGTCTTAAAGGAATTCCTGATTCTTGCAAAAAATAAGCCATTTTTTGTACTTCTAATTTAGTACATTCATAACCTTTGCTAGAATAAAATTCCAATAATTTAATCAGCAATGCTCTACCTTTAGTCATTGTTGGCTTTTTCGTTCTAATTGGCATTTCAGTAGAAACAGGACTAATTGAAGGCTCGTAAACCTTAACCGCCACACTCTCCAAATTATTTAAATAAGCAATAATTCTTTCTTTAACATTTTGCCAATCTAACCCGCCTAAACCTGAGCCAAGTGGTGGAATTGCAATAGAACTAATGTTGTTTTCTAAAATAAAGGTAACAAGGTCGCTTAAGCCTGCCTCAATAGATTCAAGAGTCGATTTAGCTTTCCAGTGATTTTTAGTTGGAAAATTGATAATCCATTTATGATCCAACAAACTGTTTTCTTGAGTGACAAAAATCTTACCTAGCCTGACTTCTCCTTTATCACAAGCTTTCTTATATTGAACAAAATTATGAGGATAGGCTTTTTTAAACTGTAGAGCCAATCCTTTACCCATGACACCAACGCAATTAACCGTGTTGACAATTGCTTCGGAATCATCTTTTAAAATATTTCCTGTAGTGAATTCAATCATTGTTAATCCTCGCTAGAAAAACCAGCTTGATTTAATTTGAACATCGGGTTTATGCGATAAACCTTGAATCTTTTGCATAATTTCATCCTTGATTTGTTGACTATAAACGCCAATCGTTTCGATTAATTGCCATTCAACAAATTGATGTACTAAAAATTCGGCTTGGCGTAACCTCCTGCCATCGTCAAAATCATTCCAGTAGTGAGCATTTACAACTTCCCATGAAACATTTTTTAAATCCGCAACATTATTATAATAATCAGAAAAATCCATAATGGCATGACCATCGGTAAAGACAAAAGCTTTATTTACAGCGATAACAGTTTGAACACTGGACTTTAAAAAAACAAGTTTGTCCATTTGAATATTAATAAGATTTCCCTGCTTTATGCTGTAAAGCATGGGCGAGCGACTACAAAAATAAAAAGGAACGTAATCATGCAATGTTCCATAAGGTAAGACGGGAACAGGATGAGCTTTTCTTTGATTTTGAATATCCTCGTAAGCGGCACTTTGATAGCGTTGATTTTCAGCAATCATTTGATTTTTACATAAAATAGACCCTGTTTTAATCAGCTTAGAAAAATTATCTAAATGCGTAAAATGATATATGGCAGGATTCATTTGTATGACTAAATCATTCAGTTTTGAAAAGCTTGTTTAATTCAGCTTTCAGCTTATCAAAATGCGAATGTTCAAAATTATACGGGGCATTTGGATAAGCTATTTTATAAATTTGATTTAGAATCGCTTTGTGGTTTTCTTTAGATTTGAATTGAGAGCAACCTAAAAATCGTTCTATGCAATCGCGCTGCTGTTCTGGAATAGTGGATAAAATGAAAGATTCAAGATAGCCCACCTGGGTTTTAGGATCACACATAATATAGCTGCTGGCTATAGCTTCAAATTGCAATTCTTGAATAAGCTTATTTAACGCTGTTTGTGTATTTTCAAAACCGCCATATAACTTGTCATTTTTTATATCGTCGGCATCGACAATGAAAAGTATTTTTTCAATTTGACTACTTTCAATATCCAATCTTAAATCTTGATAGTTTTGGTTTTCAATATCAAAAAAATTACTTTTACCACCAAAAATATAAGATTGCACTTTGTTGTTATCAAAGTTTAAATGAGTAATAAACTCTTCTATAAAGACCCTATCGTTCTTCCCTTCATACAAAATAGCAGAGCTTACCATCCTCTAAGCTCCCGTCCATTCTCAAGACTATCACTAATCATGTCATAATCACGAGTTAGAGCTTTAATGTCTTGCTGCTTATTTTTAACTAATGTCGTGTAACTAATATCTCGCTCTTCTATTTTTTTACAAACCCGTGCGAAGGATTCAAGGGTTTCTTTTGAATGGGTTGTTGTAAAAACTTGGCAGTTATTTTGTTTCGCTAAAGTTAAAATAATTTCCCAAAACCTATCTATTTGAATGTGATGAATGCCATTTTCTATTTCATCAATAAATAAATAACCTTCTTTACTGGCATATAAGGCACAAATAATAGAGATATAATGCTTTAAACCATCGCCAAATTCAGTAATTTCAAAATATTCATTTTTAGACTTACACAGCGGTTTATCCCCAATAACCTTAAAACTTTCTATATTGCTGTCAAAGGCATGAATAAATCCATTTAACTCGCTTTCTTTATCCTGCTTTTGAATAGACTGAAACGCTTGATTAAGCTGATAATTGGTTAAGCCATAATTATCAATGAAATAGATATTTGGAGCATAAGTGATGTCAAAACTCTCTACTTCATCCCTCTGTAAAATTGTTTCTTTGTTATCTATCGAAAAGACATACTCTACTTTCCAGCCTGTTTTGTTAATAGAAAAGCTACTCTCTACCAGATTAGAGTTTGCTTTATAATCTTTTATGGAATTCACAAAAAATAAGTTTGAATAGTTTTCAACGCTTAAATTAACCGTTTCACGATTATGTCTTGTCTTACCTAAAGCGGTTAGCATCGTATTTATATCTTTTGAATGAAGGTTGATATAACAAGCCTCCATAAACGCCGTTTTACCAATATTATTTTTCCCACCAATCAAATTAACGCGCTTGAAGCCCTCTGCTTTAAAATCAGTAAAACACTTAAATTCTTTGATTTCTATATCAGTTAAAAAATGCTCATTCATTGATTGCAAGCTCCATGATGACGGTGGGCTGATGGTTGAGTATTCACCCCAAAATTAAGCTGATAATTTTACCATATTGCACGCGCTCGACCGACATTGTTAATCTTCTTCCGCAAGCTATAGACAATAAACGCTATAATCAGAGCTTGTTGTTTTTATTATTTGTTAGCGTTTTTAAGAGGATTTCCCATGTTGAAAAAAATTTACTTACTGTTGCTAATCTTTCCATTGACGTGCTTGGGAATGGAATTACCCAAAGAATCTGTCGTCGCTGGCGGCGTTGTCAATGTTCTACTCCTTGAAGCCAATAAACCTGCGCCTGTCGCGCATTTTTTAGATAAGCGCGTATTAGTGATTAATGATAGAGGCTGGTGGTTAGCCGTGGTCGGGATTCCGTTAGATACTAAAGCAGGACGCTATGATTTAAAGGTTAAGACCGCAAAAAAACCGATGAAATTTCGGATTACCGTTAAGCCTAAAAAATACCCAGAACAACATCTGACCATTAAAAATAAACGCATGGTCAACCCTAACCCCGTTGATTTAGCAAAAATAAAAGCGGATAGAGTTATCCTAAGCAAAGCTTTAAGCACATGGTCTAAACAAGCGATTATTGATTTTTCCTTTAAACCACCTGTAGAAGGTAGATTAAGTAGCCGCTTCGGTTTGCGCCGTTTTTTTAATAAACAAGAAAAAAATCCTCACAGTGGCTTAGACATTGCCGCGCCTACAGGTACAAAAATCAAAGCTCCTGCAACCGCTAAAGTTATCAATACAGGAAGTTATTATTATAGCGGTAACGCGGTCTTTTTAGATCATGGGCAAGGCTTGATTACGGGTTATTTTCACCTGAATAAAATCAATGTAAAAATAGGCGATATGGTTAAGCAAGGCGATATTCTAGGGACAGTAGGCAGTACAGGACGTGTTACAGGCCCTCATTTACATTGGAATGTTTATTTAAATGGTACAAAAGTTGACCCTGCTTTATTTATTGCTAAAGACATTCCTCGTTTAGCGGCTAAAAATAAAAAGAAGAAATCTAAAAAATAGAGCCTAAATGTCCTAGATGATAAAAAGGCAAAATTGTCGCCTGAGTATTAGTTCTGTAAAATTCAGAGAAAACGTATATCAGCATTAGCTAATGCGTTCAGGACTGGAAAATAATAATTAGATTAAGAGAAAATAATGAATATACATGAACTCCCCTTTACCTATTTATCTCAAGAAGATTTATTAGACGCAGGCTGCTTTGATATGCGTATGGCGATTGAAGTCGCTGAAAAAACGATGTTAGATTTTGAGGATCATCGCATCTTATTTCCTGAAAAAATCGTGCAGATTTTTGACCAAGCCTCGCAAGATCGTATCAATTGTTTACCCGCCACCTTATTAGATGACAAAGTATGTGGGATGAAATGGGTGTCGGTTTTTCCTAGAAATCCAAAAAAATATAATGTGCAGAATTTATCGGCGGTGTTTGTGCTGTCGGAAATTGAAAAAGGCTTTCCGATTGCGTTGATGGAAGGTACGTTAGCTTCAAATATTCGCGTGGCTGCGGTTGGTGCGATTGCGGCCAAACATTTGGCGCGTGAAGACAGTGAAAGCATTGGTTTTATTGGGTCGGGTGAACAGGCAAAAATGCATTTGCTTTCCATGAAAACGGTGCGTCCTTCCTTAAAGGAATGTCGAATTGCTGCAAAAACAGTTGAAGAAGAACAGCAGTTTATTGATGAATTATCTCCCTTATTAACTGATATGACGTTTGTTGCCGCTAAAACTCATGCACGCGCAGCAATGGACGGTGCGGATATTTTGGTGACAGCGACCAGTGCGCAAGCTCCTTTATTGAAAGCGGAGTGGATGAAAAAAGGCGCGTTTTATAGTCATATTGGCGGCTGGGAAGATGAGTATGCGGTCGCGCAGCAGTGTGACAAAATTGTGTGTGATGATTGGGAAACGGTGACGCATA
The DNA here is from genome assembly GCA_013138855.1 of Methylococcaceae bacterium. Taxonomy (GTDB): domain Bacteria; phylum Pseudomonadota; class Gammaproteobacteria; order Methylococcales; family Methylomonadaceae; genus WTBX01. Next base: position 3,460 of record WTBX01000331.1, on the reverse strand, counting down.
GAGGGCAGACCTTGAGCCGTATGTATGCCGAGGGTTTATTGTCACATGATGATATTCATGCGGATTTACATGAGTTAGTTTCTGGACATAAAGCTGGACGCGAATCGAATGATGAGCGTATTTATTTTAATGCGATCGGTTTAGCTTATATTGATGTGGCGATTGCGTTGGCGATGTTTAAACGTGCGAAGGCAGCTAATATTGGGACGGAATTGGATTTGCAAGAAAAAATGGTCTTTGAGCATAAAGATATTTTGAGCAAAATTAGAATGTAATCTGTGCATCAGACCTCGGAGGTTTTTAAAACCTCCGAGGTATATTCATTTAATAGTTCCCACGCTCTGCGTCACTGCCATTAAGTTAAGGAAATAACGAATAAGTCGGAGTCCAATAGCTTTAGCTATTGGCGTGTTTAGAAAATAGCTAAAGCTATTTTACTCCAATAAATAGCTTAACTTAATGGCAGTGACGCGGAGCGTGGGAACGAGGATCATTTATGTTTAAACAACTCCCTTTCGACAAAGAAAATGCCGTTAATCTCACAATAGATGGTCAAGCGATTCAAGTCGCTCAAGGCACAAGCGTTGCCGCTGCCGCATTAAGTTGCGGCTTATCTTACACCCGTACCACCCCTATTTCTGGCGCAAAACGCGCCCCTTTCTGCATGATGGGCGTGTGCTTTGAATGCCAAATGGTTATCAACGGCAAACCCAATCAACGCGCTTGTGGAACGCTGGTTGAAGAAGGAATGCAAGTCGAAATACAACACGGTGCAGAGGCGTATCAATGAAGAATCATTACGAACTCATTATTATCGGCGGTGGCGCAGCAGGGCTTTCCGCTGCGGTTACTGCCGCTGAACATGGAATCAAGACTGCCTTATTAGATGAACAGGCCGCTATCGGCGGGCAAATTTATCGAGGCATTGAATCTGTACCTGAAGAAAGAGGACAACAATTAGGCTCTGAATATTTACGCGGTAGACCGTTAGCTGAGGCTTTTCATACGAGCGGGGTCGATTATTTTCCAAACACGCAAGTCTGGGCGTTAAATAAACAGCGCGAAATTAGTCTTACTCAAGATGATGAAGCCAAAACCTTGAGTGCCGATCAAGTGATTGTCGCCAATGGAGCAATGGAAAGACCTGTGCCGTTTTCAGATTGGACATTAACAGGCGTAATGAATGCAGGCGCAGGACAAGTTTTATTTAAATCCTCTGGCGTTGTGCCTGCGGATGATGTGGTATTAGCGGGTTCTGGTGCGTTGCTATTACTTCTCGCCTCACAATATATTCGTGCGGGGGTAAAAGTCACTGCTTTATTAGATATGTCTACATTAGGCAATCAAATATCTTCGATTCCTAAATTCCCTAAAGCCTTATTAGCTGCACATTATCTAATTAAAGGCATGGCTTATGAGCTGGAAATAAAACGTGCGGGTGTGCCTATTTTAAAAGGTGTAAGCGAATTAGAAGCATTAGGCGAAGAAAAGCTAGAAAGCATTCGCTTTAAACACAAAGGTAGCTATAAAACGATAGACACAGATTTATTATTAACGCATTTCGGCGTAATTCCTCATGTCTGGCTCACACAAGCGGCAGGTTGTGAGCATAAATGGGATGCGAGTCAACAATGCTGGCGACCCAAACATAATGATTGGGGACAATCCAGCCTAGACGGTATTTTAATTGCAGGTGATGGCGGCGGTATTAATGGGGCGCGGGCGGCTGAATTTGCTGGACGAATCGCAGCAATTCATGCAGTTTATGCCTTAGGTCAAATAGATAAGCATCAGCGTAATCGCCTTGCGGCTAAAGATAAAAAGGCCTTAGTTCGAGAGCGTTATATTCGACCGTTTTTGGAAGCGTGGTTTGCAATTCCTCCCGAAGTATTAGCAACACCTGATAATAAAACCGTTGTTTGTCGTTGTGAAGAAGTCACTGCGGGTGAAATTCGTGAAACCATTGCCAAGGGTCATGAAGACAGCAACCAAGTTAAATTTCTAACTCGCTGCGGGATGGGCGTTTGTCAGGGGCGACAATGTGCTAATGCTGTCGCCCATATTGTTGCGAGAGAAACAGGAAAACCAATACAGCAAGCAGGGCTTTATAGAGGCCGACCGCCTGTCACTCCGCTCACACTGGGTCAACTTGCTGATTTATTTCCACAGGAGGGAGAAGAATGAAAACTGATGTCTTAATTATAGGCGGCGGCTTAATCGGCTCATCTACTGCGCTACAACTGGCGATGCGCGGTGTTTCTTGCATTGTTGTCGAAAAAGATAGCGCAGGTCGTCATGCCTCTGGCGTTAATGCGGGCGGTTTACGCCAATTAAATCGGGCGGTTGAAGAAATTCCTTTGACCGTAGCAGCGGCTAAAATATGGCATAACATAAAAGACTTAGTCGATTCTGATTGTGATACGCATTTTCCGAGTCAAATTCGCGTAGCAGAAAATAGCAGCGATATGGACAAGCTGCAACAGCGTCACGATTTAGTGCAATCATTAGGCTATAGTCACGAAGAGCTAATTACTAAAAAAGAATTAGATGATTTAGCTCCCGCTTTATCGCCACATTGTGTCGGCGGTTTGATTTGTCGTGGCGATGGTTTCGGTAGACCTTATCATGCTTTAACGGCTTTTCGCCGTAAGGCTGAATCCTTAGGCGTTCAATACGTCACTGAAACCGAAGTTTATCGTTTTGATAAACGTAATGAAGCTTGGCAAGTGCGTACTCAAAACGGTGAATTTGAAGCTAATGTAATTGTTAATTGCGCGGGGGCATGGGCAAATAATTTTGCTACGGCTTTGGGTGAAGCCGTGCCTTTAACACCACAAACACCGATGATGATGGTAACAGAACGGTTACCGCATTTTATAGACCCTGTCATTGGAGCGGCAAGTCGTAAATTATCATTCAAACAAATGCAGAATGGTACTTTAGTGATTGGCGGTGCACATTTAGCTAAATTAGATGTTAAGCGTGAAACAACGGAAATGGATTGGGGTAAGTTGTCTGAAAGTGCGCAAACGGTGATGGCGTTATTTCCGCAATTAAAAGATGTGCGGATTGTGCGAACGTGGGCGGGATTAGAAGGGTTTATGCCTGATAATTTGCCTGTGCTTTGTGCGTCTAGCACGACAGATAATATTTATCATGCTTTTGGATTTTCAGCGCATGGTTTTCAGTTATCGCCCATTATTGGCAAGATAATGTCAGAACTTATTTTAGATGGAAAAAGTGAATTGCCAATTGCGGCATTTGATATTAAACGCTTTAAAAAATAGCGTAAACCTGACAGGTTTTTAAAACCTGTCAGGTCTTCTAATCTTAACTGATGTTACGCAGAGGAGTGAAAAAACAAGTTGCATATAAAGGCGGAGTCCAATAGCTTTAGCTATTGGCGAATTTTGAAAGCTACTAAAACAGGTCGCTTCAAAAAAAATTTTAGCGCAGCTTC
>WTBX01000273.1 GCA_013138855.1 Methylococcaceae bacterium | reverse complement strand
CTTTGCCTGCTAATAATGAAGTCACGCCAATTTCTGCCCAGAATTTTTGCCACGGCTCTGGACTTAAAGTTTCCAGCTCAAAAATTACTCCATCTTTAGAAACGAATGGAGGACAACGTGGATGCTTAATATCATCAGGCAACAACCTTTCAGGCATTTCTTCGGCTGTCGCTCCTGCAATATATTGTCCCATCGCCAATAAACCTGCGGCAGACATGGACACATGACTATTGCTGACACCTAAACCACGTAATTGAGCGATAGAACCTGCAATGCCACCTTGTAAGGCTAAAACGGCAGATAGCGTTGAAATATAATCCACACCTAAAGCTTGCACTTTACCGCTTGCGCGTCCGTGTACCGACATTAAACCGCAAGCTGCCTGCATCGTGTTTTCGGTGACGGCGGTTGTATTAGCGACATCCTGCCAACGGCTGATTTGACAACGTACTGCTGAGGTTTTTGGTGTTATAAAATCAAAAGCTAAATTTTCTGAACCTAAGAGCTCTGAGTCATTTTCTTGAGCTATACCTAAAGCCTTTGCCTGATAAAGCAATGACGAACTGACCGCTGAAAAATCATGAGCGGGATGGCTTAGAGAGCCAGACAGGGTACATCCTGTTAAAGGGGAATTCATATTTATTGTTATTTTTTTATATCTAGTTCCCTCGCGCTGCGTCACTGCCATTAAGTTAAGCGATTTATTCGGAGTAAAATAGCTTTAGCTATTTTCTAAACACGCCAATAGCTAAAGCTATTGGACTCCAAATGTACGACTATTTTCTTAACTTAATGGCAGTGTCGCGCTGCGAGGGAATTCAGTCTGGACGCGCTAGCGTCCTGTGACCATTTTACGAATCAACGCTAGCGCGTCTGCACTGAGTTCCCACGCAGCGCGTGGAAACTAGGATAAAGGGAGCCATGACTTTAATTGCACACAAAAAAACTATCTATTTAAGGGGGAGTATATAAATAAGGCGTGACCTAAAGTCGTGGCTCACGTTTGTTTAACCACCCGCAACCGATGGTAAAATAGTGATTGAATCACCCGCTTTTACCGCAGTCTCTAAACCTTCGGTAAAACGAATATCATCATCATTGACATAGATATTAATAAAACGATGAACTTGGTCATCCGCCATCACTTTTTCTTTAATACCCGCATATTGTTGCTCTAATTGTTCAATAATTTCTGACACCTTGCTGCCAGTCGCTTCAACACGTTTTTGGTCTTGAGTTAAAGGTCTTAAAATAGTTGGGATATTTACAGTAATTGACATATTAAATTCTTCTTAAATTTTTATTTATTGTTTCCACGCAGAATGTGGAAACTATTAATTTTTTAGCCCACGGTTTTAACCGTGGGTTCAGATGGCTTATATCAAATAGCCGTTTTAACGGCTTATTTAAAAAACTTATAAACCGTTGAAACGGTTATGTTTTGTGTTTTCCATCAACCCACGGTTAAAACCGTGGGCTATGAAAAATGGTATGATTAAACAGCCTCAGCCGCTGCTAAAGCCCCATTTTCAATAATAGGTTGTTCTAAAGATTTATACTCATTCACAACTTGAACCCGCTCCTCAGTCACCGTACCGTTTACAATACGAAAACTACGAATTTCATCCCCATACTTAGGATTAGTCGGAATAATCACATAATGCGCTTGCGGCTCAGTCGCCAGCTCTATATCGCTACGACTAGGATAAGCTTGAGAATCCGTATGCGAGTGATATAACACAACAGGCTCTTCATCGTTCTCATCCATCTTGCGCCACACTTGCAAATGCTGCTTAGGCGCAAACTCAAAAAAAGTTTCCGATGCCGCCGCATTAATCATAGGTATAAAACGCAACGGTAAATTAGACCCTTCCACACCCGCAATCACACCGCAAGTCTCAATAGGATGGTCTTGTTTAGCTTGAGCAATCATTGCCTCAACTAATTTAAAATGTATCGTTAGCATGACGCTTAATAACTCGGTAATGACTGATCGACATCACGAACCCACGCCAAAATGCCACCGTCTAAACTTTTCACATTGGTAAAACCTTGTTTTTGCATCTCTAGCAACACATCACGCGAACGTGTTCCCATCTTGCAATGCACAACAATCAAATCATCTTTATCTAATTCGGATAAAATCTGTGGCTCACTTATAATCTTTGGTTTAGGAATCAAATCCGCGCCGTCAATACGCACAATATTCCATTCTTCCAAACCACGAACATCAATCAGTTTAAAATCCTGTTTCTCTTGCTGCATTTGTTTAAGCTCTATGGCAGAGACTAGAGGCACTCTGATTTGAGTCGCATCATTTTTAGGCAGATTTAAACCGCATAATTCTTGATAATCGGCTAACTCAGTAATCGGTTTTCTATCAGGCGCACGGCGTATTTTAATAAAGCGATAATCCATATCCAAAGCATCATAAACCGCTAAACGTCCTAGCAAGCTATCACCAATACCTGTTATTAACTTCACCGCTTCGGTTGCCATAATCGCACCGATGGATGCACATAAAATGCCTAAAACCCCACCTTCGGCACAAGACGGTGCCATTTCCACAGGGGGTGGTGCAGGATATAAATCACGATAATTTAAACCCACATCCGCAGGTGCATCTTCCCAAAATACCGAAGCTTGTCCTTCAAAACGATAAATCGAACCCCAGACATAAGGTTTTTTCGCTAACACACACGCGTCATTAACTAAGTAGCGCGTAGCAAAATTATCGGTGCCATCTAAGACCAAATCATAGTTAGAAATAATACCTACGGCATTTGACGGCTCTAAGCGTTCATTATGAAGAATGACATTCACATAACGATTAATTTCAGCAATCGAATCTCTGGCACTTTCTGATTTAGGCTTACCCACATCGGACTGTCCATGAATCACTTGACGTTGCAAATTCGACTCATCAACCACATCAAAATCAATAATGCCCAAAGTCCCAACACCCGCCGCAGCAAGATATAAAAGCGCAGGCGAACCTAAACCACCCGCACCAATCACCAAAACTTTACTATTTTTAAGACGCTGCTGACCTTCTAACCCTACATCGGGAATTAATAAGTGACGGCTGTAACGAGAAACTTCTTCTGTGCTTAATTCAGCATCAGGTTTAACTAAAGGGGGTAACTGCATCGAAAACCTCAACGATTAAATCATTAATATTGGCAATGTTTTATAGAAAACTATTCAAATAAAAAACCGCTATTTTCATAAGTAATTGCAACAGGTATGCCAAATAATTTTTTTAAATATTAAATAAAAAAATCATTAAAAATAACAATAACATACACTCAAACAAATTCTTTTTAAAAGCATAATTACACAGGCTCCATTATCATATATTTAAAAACCAAACAATACGGCATATCCCTTAAAATAAGGGATATGCTATTTTTTAAAGTATTAAAATATTTCTATATTAATGTATTAGAATATTTATATCTTTGTAAGTCACTGCTTACAAAAAGGTTTTTCAACCGACTAAATGGAGTTCATTTTATTATTCAATAAAATAAAACTAATACATTTACAGAAAATACGAAATAAATAAATAAAAATACGTATTTAATACAAAAGATCATCTTAAACATTATTTTAAAAGAATAAATTGTGTGATATGACTTATTTTAAAACCTTAACATTGTAAATATTTACTCACCTTAAAATAAAAAGGCTGTCTGGGATTTTTTATTACAAGATAGTGTAAAAATAGGTAAAGCATTTTCTAAATTACTTCTGGTTCAGGTAATAGGCTACCAACTTAAGACGGGACAGTTGCATTCAGACCTCCGAGGTTTTGAAAACCTCGAAGGTCTAGCTTTTTCCCGCTTTAAGTTGGTAGTCAGGTAATACAAAGCCCCTAATAAATTATTTTTTTCAAAACACACCTCAAATTAGGAATGCTTTCCTGCTAAAATCATCACAACTTTATTTTTTACTCATAATGACTATGCCTAATCAAAAAGCCATCCCTCAAGCTCAAGGTGATTTTCTATTAGGAAATTTACGTCAATTTAAAGCAGATTTATTTCAAGCTATTTGTGGCTGGCAACGTGATTATGGCGACTTGGTCAGCATTAAACTCGCTACACGCCAAGTTTATTTAATCAGTCACCCGCAATTGCTTGAACAGGCTTTAATTAAACAACACGATGTCTTTGTCAAAATGTACAATCCTGAAAAACCTAAAGGTTTGGCATTAATTTTAGGGCAAGGGTTAGTCACAAGTCAGGGTGATTTATGGCGTAGACAACGGCATTTGATGCAACCTGCTTTTCAACGTAGTAACTTAGCGTCAATGCTGCCGCAAATGGTTATGGCTGGCAATAACATGTTAAGTCGTTGGCAACAATTAGGTGAAAATGTCGAAGTTGACCTTGCCAATGAAATGATGCGCCTAGCTTTGGAGGTTATCACTCAAACCATGTTTAGCACCAGCGTACTCGATAAAGTAGAAAAAATCGCTCCCGCTTTAGAAACCGCACTACGCTATGCCGCAAAAACAGCCGCAAACCCTTTAGCTCCACCACTCATTATTCCTACCCCAGCCAATCAACAATTTAAACAGGCAAGAAAGCTATTAGATGAAATTATCTATGACCTCATCGAACAACGCCGTATGCAACCCCATACACAACATGATTTATTAGCGACGTTATTGAATGCTCATAACGAGGACAGTGGAGAAAGGATGACTGACCAACAAATTCGTGATGAAGTCATTACTATTTTTACCGCAGGCCATGAAACTACCGCTAATTTACTAAGCTGGACTTTGTATTTATTAGCAAAACACCCTGAGATATTGAGTAAGTTACGCGCAGAATTAACTCAGTCATTGCAAGGAAAGATACCTGACACAGAAGATTTACAGTCGCTTGTTTATATGCCTGCGATATTAAATGAGTCATTGAGAATTCGCCCTCCTGTTGGAATGATGATACGCAAAGTCAATAAAGATACCGAGCTTGATGGTTATTTATTAAAAGGCGGAAGTCTTGCGATATTTAGTATTTATAACATTCACCATCATCCCGAACTCTGGCAACACCCCGAACAGTTCAATCCCGACCGTTTTTTAACGGATGACAAACACAGATTTTCATTCATCCCTTTCGGGACAGGCGAGCGCGTTTGTATTGGCAATCACTTTGCGTTAATGGAAGCACAATTATTATTAAGCATGATTGTTCAACAATATGATATTCAGCTACTTAATAAAGAGGAGGTTGAAATAGAAATGACAGTTTCAATACGCCCTAAAGGTGGAATTCCTGTGCGACTCATAAAACGCTAAAATCTACATGGCTAGGCTTCAAATAATATGAGTTTTAACATCAACCACCTTTCTAATCGCAATAATTAAAGGCTGCCAACTTAAAGAATATATTCTTTAAATATAACCATGAAGAGCATGAAGCTACTGAAGATAAGACTTCATGCTCTTCATGCTCTTCATGGTTTAAAATATTCTCTGAAAGAGTCTCACCTTAAATTGGTAGCCCAATTAAAAGCCTAAATCTTTTTAAAAACCCCTTAGTTGTTCTAAACTAGGACTTCAGTTAAAAATTTACCGAGATAAGTTTATGAATCTTAGCCAAGGTCAAAATACCCCCATCACCGCGCATCAGCTCAAAATTTTATTAAGCGATAGTAATCGTTCTAGCGCATTAACGACAGACCTTAGTATTTTTTTATTAAATGCTGATAATAAAGTCACTAAAGATGAAGATTTTGTGTTTTTTAATAATCCGAATCGCAACGATGTCGGGGTTATTCATAATCTTCAAGCAGGTGACACGGATATTAATTTAACTAAAGTTCCTGCAACCATTAGCAAGATTGTTTTTGCTTTGACGATTAGTGATGGTGTCGCAAAAAAACAATCCTTTAAAGATGTCTCGGCGGCGCAATTAAAGATTGTTGATAATAACAATGCAGAAGTTGCCCTCTTTGCAATGGATACAAGCACACGCACCGAAACCGCTTTAATCATGGGTGAGTTTTACCGTCGCAATGAACAATGGAAATTTCGCGCCATAGGACAAGGTTTTAATGGCGGTCTGCAACCGTTAGCCGAACTCTATGGCGTTGATATAGGCGAAGGAGAAAGTAATGAAGCTAGCAGTGAAACACCACCACCCACTCAAACTCAAGCTGCCCCTAAACCCTCTGCTCCACCGCCACCGAGAGCCACTAACCCTATTAACCTAGAAAAGCGTGGCGAAAAAACCACGATTTCCTTAAATAAAGGCGCGAAAGTCACCGCAAAATTACAATGGGAGACTAACGCTGATTTAGATTTATATTGTTTTTATGTTGATGACTCAGGCAAAGAAGACAAAGTTTATTACCGTAAACTAGGCAGTCTTAACTCCGCCCCTTACATTCAACTTATGGGGGATAGTCAAACGGCGGGCGAAGAAGTCGTAGAAATTAGCAAACCTGAAAAAATAAGTTACGCCTTAATTGCAGCCTACAGTGCATTAAGTAATGGCGTTGGCAGTTTTTATTCTTACCAAGCAAAATGCGTGATTAGTGATAATCAAGGACAAACCGTCACCACCCATTTAGCACATGATGATGCTTATTCGTATTGGGTAGCATTAGCGCGAATTAGTTATGCCAATAATCAACTTACCATTGAGAATGTTGAAACCTATTCAAGTAAGAAAAATTTTATAGCAGAATTTGAGCGTCGCACAGGTTCAAAGCCTTCTGGTTTATTTAAAAAAAATACCGCAGAAATTAATGGCGTTAATAGTTATGACGCAGAACGCTCTCCGCATTTATTTAAAGATGGGACTTTTATGATGTCGGTGGGAGTTAGGGAATTTAAAAAATGATTAAAGTATTTGGAACTGAAATTAAATAATATCCGAGACTTAAAAAATATTTTCACCATGAAGTTCATAAAGATAAATTATTAACATTTCATGTACTTCATGGTTTATAAAATTTATTAAGTTGAGCAATACGCCCTAAAGAAGAAATTCTTGTACAGTTCACAAAATATTTCGAGCTGTACGATTAGATTTTTAAATTAAGTTAAATATATGTCGGAGCCGCGATCTTTAGTCGAGGAAAGCCTGAACAACACTCTTTTACTTAATTTGTAACTACTCACGCGGAGTCGCGACTTTTAGTCGCGCACGAAGTTTTATCTATGTATTTTAAAGCGAGCTTATTTGAATTTGTCTAAATTTATAGATTTTGAAGATGTTTTTAGGTCTCGTGCGCGACTAAAAGTCGCGTCTCCATGTGCGCTGAGTAGTTACCTTAATTTAAAAAATATCTTCTTATTGCTGTTTTCCGCGACTGAAGATCGCGGCTCCAAGTCGCCAAAAATAAAAAAGTAATGATTACGAGAATTATTTTTCTGTAGATTCCATTTTCAACAACCAACCATCATCACCTTTACATCTATTTGTTCCTGTTGCTTCTATTTTAACTCTGGCATGAGAGCCTTTTATCTCAGAGGGTAATTTCCCTGTTACCAAATATTTATTACCTTTTTCACTCACCTTAATAACAACGGATTGCTCTTTCACTGTAACTTTGATGCTTTTAGGGTCAGTAGTTGATGAGGCGATAAATGAAAACTCTGATTGCGGTTTTACCTCGGTAAGTTTTGGCGGGCTAAATTCAGAGAACGTGGGTTTTTTACAAGCTTTCTTACTGCTACTAGTACCGTAAGCTGCCACTTGATTAGTAAACGTTATAAAAAATAATAGAATTATAATTTGTTGTAATTTAATCATGCTGTTCCCCTAGTTAATTAGAGTTGCCGCTAAACAAGGTGACTTGTTTGGCGTTTTATTAGTTTGACACCACTTTCTGTGAGTTAGGGAAAGATAAATAGTTCAGTTTAGAAACTGAAATAAAATACCTCATAAGTACCAGAGCGGGCTATCGATTTAAGACGGGACACACATGGCTGCTTTTTGTTAAATACACTATGAAGGACACGAAGAACACGAAGTCTTAATCTTCAAATACTTCATGGTTTTAAAACATTATTGCGAGCTGTCCCGTCTTAAGTTGGTAGCCATTTATGGCGTTGGATTTTAGATAGTCTAGCTTATACCCAATTCTCAAATCGTAATGCCTCAACACGTTCAAATTCTTTTATATTATTGGTAACTAAAATCAGACCTTCACTACGGGCATGACCTGCTATATG
>WTBX01000265.1 GCA_013138855.1 Methylococcaceae bacterium | reverse complement strand
ATAGGGAGAAACATTCGGCTCGTTCCTAAACTCTGTTTGGGAATGCCTATTAATCAAGCTCCGCTTGATGAATGGAAAGCATTAGTCGATATTTAAAAACGCCAAGCGGAGCTTGTCGGTATGCGTTCCCAAACAGAATTTGGAAACGAGCCAAGGATAGATATTCTCAAACTAGAGTTTTAGAACGAGAAAAGGTCTTTATCAGTTTGGTATTTGATTGAGGGAACTATGCAATTCGAAAATCAAGTTACTCTGACCCCTTTGGTTCTTCCTTTGGTTCTTCCTTTGGTTTCTTGACCCCTTTGGTTTCTTTGGTTTTCGCGCTTCGTTTGCTATGTATAATACTAAAGAAGAAATTGATGTATTAATGGAAGCGATTACTGAATTGATTAATATATTTGGATAATTTGCAGAGAAAATTAGGGACGTTGTTTTAATTGAGTTTTGCTTTACTGAAATATCTTTGGTTATCATAACGTCCAAAAAATTGACCCAAAAAAGGATGGGCAATTTGCTGGGTATTTTTACTTGGTTCAAGATTGCGTTCAGCCACATAGGTTGTATGCGATGCATTATCAACCAGCACATGGTACCAAGGTTTATTTTTAGGCGGTTTGGACAAGGCGACCGTTTGATACCATTCATCGCTACCGCTAAACTCTGCATCCACACCAAAGATTACCCCACGATAGCCAAAACGACTATGGTCGATTATTTGTCCAACATAAAATTTAGCGGTAGTCATAGGGAAATCCTGCTATTAATGTTGTATTTAGAAATAAGTTAAATTCAATTATAAACCCATGAAAACTGAAAATGAAAAATTAAAAAAAGTTTTTTCCTATCACCAGCAAACTAAACACAGCTTTCATCGTTCTGCGGATAGTCCCAATCATCTGGACTGGAAAAATCAACCCGACCCTTTTCGCCGTTATCATGGTTCGTCTGTAATTTCATTACCCTTGGAAACAGCTATTGAATCATCGCTTTATGACGCGCTTTATTATCCTGACAGTAATGTAACCCAAACATTTAATTTAGAATCTATCTCCTGTTTATTGCGGAACAGCATGGCTTTATCGGCTTGGAAACAGGCAGGAGAATCTCGTTGGGCATTGCGTATCAATCCTTCTAGTGGAAACCTTCATCCAACGGAAGCGTATTTATTAACTCCAGTAATTGAGAACTTATCATCAACGCCAATGATTACTCATTATGCACCTAAAGAGCATGGTTTAGAACAGCGTTGTCTGTTGCCAGAGTCTCTGTGGAAATTATTGAGCAAAGACTTTAACCAACCTGTCTTTTTTATCGGTTTGAGTAGTCTTTATTGGCGAGAATCTTGGAAATATGGCTCAAGGGCTTATAGATATTGTCATCTTGATATTGGACATGCGATTGCTGCCATCACTCTCTCAGCGGCATCATTAGGTTGGCATTGTCAGCTATTGGAAAACATGTCAGCTCATCAACAAAGAATACTTTTAGGCTTGCCAGATAATCATAACAATGAAACCGAACAACCCGATTGTCTGATTGCTATCACTCAAACAAAAAATCAAAATCCCGTTTTATCTCTACCTGAGCAAGCCATTCAAAAAATTGCTTTATGTGATTGGCAAGGTGAAGCAAATATTTTAAGTCATAGCTCGGTTTCTTGGGATGCCATAAATGCCGTTGCTGTTGCTTGTGAAAAACCTACGACTGAGATGATAGCGTTAAATGAAGTTGCGGTAACAAAAAAAACGACACAGCATAATTATTCAGACCTTAAAGCGCAGCCTATAATACAGCAACGTCGCAGTGCGGTGGCGATGGACAAGCAGACGACTATTCAGGCAGAACAGTTTTTTCAGCTACTCTCAAGGTTAATGCCAGAAGACGTTGAAACGCCTTTTAATGTATTTATTTCGTCTGCCAGAGTTCAATTGATATTTTTTGTGCATCGGATAGAAGGACTTAAAGCGGGGGTTTATTGTCTGACTCGTAACCCAGAGGTTTTAAACGAATTAAAGCAACAAATGAATCCAGAGTTTATTTGGGAAAAAGTAAAAAACTGTCCCGAAAATCTACCGTTATTCTGCTTAGTGGAAGGGGATGCACAGTTACTTTCACGACAGTTATCTTGTCAGCAAGAAATTGCCGCTGAGGGTTGTTTTTCTCTGGCAATGTTGTCCCAATTTAAAAACGTGCTAGAAAAAACAGGAGCTTGCTTATATCCGCAACTTTATTGGGAATGTGGCATGATTGGGCAGGTGCTTTACTTAGAAGCAGAGGCCATGGCGATTCAAGGGACGGGAATAGGGTGTTTTTTTGATGATCCTGTCCATGAATTTCTTGGTCTGCAAGAGATGAATTTTCAATCCCTCTATCATTTTACCGTCGGTGGTGCCGTTCATGATGATAGAATTTTGACACAGCCCGCTTATAATATTCACTCACAAGAGCGTAAAAGAGTCTGACTTGGAAACGAGCAAACGATAGATATTCTTAAGCTAGAGTTTTAGAACGAGAAAAGGTCTTTATCAGTTTGGTATTTGATTGAGGGAACTATGCAATTCGAAAATCAAGTTACTCTGACCCCTTTGATTCTTTGATTACCAATGGCTCGTTCCCAAACTCTGTTTGGGAACGCATACCGACAAGCTCTGCTTGGAGTTTTAAGATATTGGTAGGTTACTTATTATCCGTCAAGCTGAGCTTGATAAATAGGCATTCCCAAACAGAGTTTTGGAATGAGAGAAACTTTTTGCGACAACTGTATTGACACCTACCGCTAATGCAAAATTTTGTTTTTATTAGGGTGACTTAACAACATGTCTTTTGTTATATTTAACCAAGTAGGTTAATATATTGCTCTTATAGAAACAGCCTTTCAAGATAAACATGGAAAAATACACGCCACATTGTAAATTATCTGTTATTCAAACCTTGATTGAAGCTGATAAAGTTCGCTCAACTCAAAGTGCGTTAAAAGGTGGAGCAGCGTTAGGGTTTGATTTTGCTGGAATGCTGGAAGTGGTGAATGCTTTGACGACGGCTAATTTTTATAAAAGCATGACCAGTTATGCAGATCATCGTGTTTGGCAAGATGTTTATCGCACCAATACGCAATATGGAGAGGTTTATTTAAAATTGACGGTAATTGATGAAGTTCTCATCGTATCTTTTAAGGAATTGTAGTATGAAATGTTTATCTTGTAGTGCGGCAGAGTTGTTATCGGATACTCGCGATGTACCTTATAGCTATAAAGGAGAAACAACACTTATTGAAGCAGTGGTGGGTGATTTTTGTCCTGCCTGTGATGAGATTATTTTAGATGCGGCAGAGTCTCAGCGTATGAGCTTGTTGATGTTGGCGTTCAATAAACAAGTGAATGCTGCGATTGTAAATCCTGATTTTATTGCTAGAGTTCGTAAAAAGTTAGCATTAGGTCAACAAGAGGCAGCGGAGATTTTTGGCGGGGGTGTCAATGCGTTTTCACGTTATGAGACAGGTAAGACTAAACCTCCGTTGGCTTTGGTGAAGTTACTCAAAGTGCTTGAGCATCATCCTGAGTTATTGACTGAGATTAGAAATTAATTTTACTCAATCGCTAATTTTACTTCTGTAAAGCTGCCTAGAAGGACGGCTCTCCGTGAATACGAGTTATCAAAAATCATTAAAAACCTGAACATTGATATAAGCTTGTTTTATCTGATGTAAGGGGGGCGGTTAAGCCGTTTATACTTCGATAAGGGCTGCACGAGCAGCCTAACCTTACGTTATTGATAGCTTTAATCGTACAGCTCGCAAAATATTATTGTGACAAGTTACCGTAATAACGATAATGTCCCGTGATAGGGAAACTAAACAGCATATCTTCTAGCGTAGTGCCTGCACCGATATTATGAACAATTAATGGGCGTTTACCATCAGCAGAACGCTTATCAGTGACAACGCCAATATGGGGTAAATTTGGCGGCACTGTTCATGTCACTAAATCGCCTGCCATATAATCGGCTGCCTTATCAGTGACTTTTAAGGCTAACCCTTTACGCTTAAACAGTGTTTGTAAATTTGGCACACGTCTATGGTCGATATTTTTATCAGTGCGTTTTAACCCCCATTTTTTCGGGTAAACTGAGAAATGACCGCGCATATCTTCATGCACATCTTTTTGTAAATCTACCCCCAATTTTCGATAAACCCTCACTATAACATCGGTACAGACTCCGATATTATCAGGGACATCACCATTAGGATAATCTAAGCGTAAATAACTGCCATCATAGCGAACATCGTGAGAGGTGCGTTTCTCTCGTTCCCAATCTCTGTTTGGGAACGCATACCGACAAGCTCTGCTTGGAATTTTCAGATATTGGCAAGCTACTTATTATCCGTCAAGCAAAGCTTGATAAATAGGTGTTCCCAAACAGAGATTGGGAACGAGAGAAACTTTTTACGACAACTGTATTGACACCTACCGTTCAAAACCCCAGCCTTGATTTCGCCATGTTGAGGTGATGATGATGCGTAAGTTATTTTGCTGGCAAAGACTGATGACTAAATCGACTTGTTCAGGTAAAAAAAACTTTCGTTCCTACTAAAGGCTCAATATCGCGCCATAAAGCGGTGATGTCTTTTTTAGGTGCAGGATGAACCACGCCATCAAAATCAAGTAGTCTATCGTTTTTATTTGGTAGGCTAAGATGAATATTGTCTTCTTGTATAAAGGGATTACTCATTAATTACACTGGAAAATATAAAGCGTTTAGGTTCTACAATATTTGAAATGAAATTTATTTATTTTCCGAATCTGGAAATTTAAAGGAAAATAAATCCTGAACTAATTGTATTTGCTGCTCAGGTATTTTTATTTCTTGTCCTAATATAAATCGGGTTAATGCTTCATTTAACCAAGGACGATTCGATTGAACCTGTTGAATGATAAGCTTATATTGATCGCCATATTTTATTAATGAAAAGTCTTCAAGACAGACTTCGATTAATCCTTCTTCTCCTTCCAAATGAACTTTTGAATGAATTTTTCTTTCATCAAAATTAATATCATAATAAATTAACTCAACAATTCCTTTCAGGTTTGAATTAACTAGCCAATACACCATTTTTTTAGGTGTTAATTTATAGGCACACTTAATTAAACAACTTTTGAAACTCATTTAAAATCCTCTTAATATTTATAATTTCACTGTTAACTTGACTAATATGAACAGAGTTTATGCTTAAAAAATATAAAAAATTGCTGCCCATTATTATGATTCTGTTTACTCATTCTATAAACGCGGCAGACTGGTCTCAATTTACCACACCAACTAATACGAAACCTTATGTTATTGGTAAAACTAATAATGGCTGTATTGCTGGCGCACAAGCATTGCCTTTGCAAGGTGATGGTTATTTAGTTGTTCACTTAGAACGCCGTCGTTATTATGGGCATCCTCTATTAATTCAAACGCTGAAAATGTTAGCAAAACAAGCGCAGCAACAGCAATTAGGTGTTTTACAAATGGGTGATTTAGGACAAGCGCGGGGTGGGGCATTACCCTTTGGGCATCGTAGTCATCAATCTGGTTTAGATGCGGATGTTTGGTTTAATTTAAATCCTGCTAGTTATGCCAATGCTAATAAACAACGCAGTAATATTAAACAGCCATCTATGCTGAACTCGAACGGTAAAGGGCTAAATGCACGCTGGACAAATAAGCATAGAAAGTTATTGGAGCTAGCTGCGAATATTGCAGAAGTCGATAGGATTTTTGTTAATCCTTATATTAAGCGTGATTTATGTGAAACAGTTTCTGGAAATCGGCAATGGTTACAAAAAATTCGCCCTTGGTATCATCATGATGAGCATTTCCATATACGCTTGCGCTGCCCTGAATCGAGTCCTGATTGCATAAAACAAGCAGCAATTTCCGTTGGGGATGGTTGTGATGCTACCTTAGCTTGGTGGTTTGAAAAACATACGGCTTCGCGCTCTACTAAAAAGAAATCAGCCATGCCAAAAGCTTGTCGTGCCTTGTTATCAGATTAGGAGCAAATGAGAAGACGTTTTTTTTGTAAGTCGAAGCGAGTTATTAACGCTTTTCGCGACTAAAAGATCGCGGTTCCGACACATATTTAACTTAATTTAAAAATCTAACCGTACAGGGCGAACTTTTTTAGCTGATTCTGGTTGTACCCAAAATTCGTAGTTTAATTATGAATCTAATATTTTGAGAATGTTTAACATCGCACCTTGATTTTGTTGAAGAAAATCACGCGCATTCGTAGTTAATTGCTGTTTGTATTCAGTTTGTTGATAAAGCTTTAATAATGCTTCTGATAGTTGAGTAGAATCCTGACATTGTACCGCTGCTTGTGCGGATAAAATGCCTGTTTCTATGGCTTTAAAATTATTCATATTCGCGCCAAACATCACAGGAATATCAGCAGCCACAGGCTCTAATACATTATGCCCCCCTAGATGACTAAACAGACTGCCGCCGACAAAGGCAATATTAGATGCAGCATAAAGCATTTTTAACTCGCCCATAGTATCGGCTAGATAAACATCAGTTTCATCATTACAGGGGGCATTTGAAGTGCGTCTTATCAGCTTAAGATTTTGAGCTTTCGCTAATGTTTCCACATCATTAAACCGCTCAGGATGTCTTGGTACAACTACCAATAATAACTCAGGAATTTGTTTTTTAAGTTCAGGGTATAACTCAAAAAATACCGCTTCTTCATCTTTATGGCTACTGGCAATAATCCATACAAAACGATTCGCAAATAAAGTAGATTTTAATTGTTGTCCCTGCTCAATAATTTCAGTCGCTATTTGTAAATCAAATTTGATATTACCGATTGTTTGCACTCTCACAGTTTCATCAGCAATCTGTTTAAATCGCTTTGTATCTACATCTGTTTGAGTTGCAATTAATGTTACTGCGGCTAAGGCTGGATGAACTAAGCTGGGAATTTTTTGATAGCCTTTACATGAGTTAGCCGATAATCGTGCATTGATAATAAATAAAGGGATATTTTGTTTTGCTGTTAGGGTAAACAGGTTTGGCCAGATTTCTGTTTCCATAATCACTGCTTTTTGCGGTTTAAAATGCGCTAAAAAGCGTTTAATCGCACAGGGAATATCATAAGGTAAATAGACGTGTTCAACGGCATCACCCATTACTGCTTTAACTCTCGCAGAACCTGTAGGAGTGGTCGTGGTGATTAATATTTGAGCATCAGGATGATTAAGCATGAATTGCTTAATTAAAGGAAAAACGGCTTCGGCTTCACCGACAGATACGGCATGAAACCAGATGTTTTGTACTTGGGAAGGTTTTGAATAAAAGCCTAATCGTTCCGTCCAGCGTAAACGATAATCAGGGGCTTTGAAACCACGCCAATAAAGACGCAGTAAAATGAAAGGGGTAATGCTGTAGAAAATGGCGGTATAGAGTAAACGCATCACACGCTTAGCTATTTAACCATTCCATATACAATGCAACGCCTTGCTCTACGGTTTTAAATTGGTAATCACAGCCTACGATACGCAGCCTTTCAAGGTTTGCTTCGGTATAGCTTTGATAACAACCTTTTAAATGTTCAGGGAAAGGAATGTACTCAATTTCACCACGATTATGATAGGCAATTACCGAATTAGCGACATCATTAAAGGTCTGGCTACGTCCTGTTCCAACATTGTAAATGCCTGAAACATTCGGGTTATCTAAAAACCATAAATTTATATCAACCACATCACCGACATAAATAAAGTCTCGTCGCTGTTCGCCATTTCCATAACCATCACAGCCTTCAAATAAACGTAGTTTATCGGATTCTTTGATTTGATTATTTAAATGATAAGCGACACTCGCCATACTGCCTTTATGTTCTTCCCTAGGGCCATAGACATTAAAATAACGCTGCCCTATGACTTGTGAGCTGAGCTTGCCCTGAAATTGGCGAATATATTGGTCGAACTGAAATTTAGAATAGCCGTAAACATTCAATGGCGATTCAAATTCTAAACTTTCTTTAAAATTAGCATCTGCGCCATAAACAGCCGCGCTAGAGGCATAAATAAAAGGAATTTTATGTTCCTGACAATAATGAAACAGGGATTTACTGTATTCATAATTGTTTTCCATCATGTAGCGACCATCCCACTCTGTCGTTGTGGAACACGCACCTTGATGAAAAATAGCATCAATTTTTTGACTGCGAAAAAAACCGTTTTCTAATTTTTCTAAAAAGCTTTGCTTGTCCAGATAATCAGTGATTTTACAATCAACTAGGTTTTTATATTTAATGCCATTTGTTAAATTATCAACGACTAAAATATCATCGTAACCCAGCTCATTTAAGCCCAGTACGAGATTGCTACCGATAAATCCTGCACCTCCGGTTACGATGATCATAATCTTAGTCTTCTGCGGTAACGTTGATAGCCATAGTAACAGTTACATCACTATGTAAACTAATATCAACATTAAACTCACCAATGTGACGAATCACACCTTCAGGTAGACGGACTTCATGTTTTTCAACTTCGCCGCCTTCTTTATTAATTTCATCAGCAATGTTTTGTGTACCCACAGAGCCAAATAATTTACCTTCTTCGCCCGCTTTATGTGGAATAACGATGGTTAGTTTTTCCAAAGTAGCAGCACGGCTTTGAGCCGCCATTAATTTTTCAGCCGCCGCTTTTTCAAGCTCTGAACGACGTGCTTCAAATTCAGCAATTTTTTCAGGTGTTGCCGATGCAGCTTTACCGCGTGGTAATAAATAGTTACGTCCGTAACCTGCTTTAATCGAAACTTTATCGCCTAGGTCGCCTAAATTTGCAACCTTCTCAAGAAGAATGACTTCCATCTTATAACCTCTTTATTTCGGTCTTGCCGAATAATCAGACACCTTTTTAGGCATCCGTTTGATTTAGAATATTTTTACGTAAGTTCAACC
>WTBX01000059.1 GCA_013138855.1 Methylococcaceae bacterium | reverse complement strand
GTAAGTGTTCAGTCCCCCTCTTAAAAAAAGAGGGGTTAGGGGAGATTTTATTAAATAAATCCCCCTCAATCCCCCTTTTCCAAAGGGGGAGGTGAATACTTACGATTAAGGATGATTAATAGGTTTATTCTTCTGAAATTTGCTCTAAAATTTCATCGCTAATATCCGCATTAGAATAAACATCTTGCACGTCATCTAAATCTTCCAAGCGATCAATTAAGCGCAACATTTTTTCCGCAGTAGACGCATCTAAATTAGTTTTATTTTCAGCTTGCATGGTCACTTCTGAATGTTCAGGCTCAAAACCCGCAGCAACCATCGCTTCTTTAACATTTAAATAATCTTCTGATGTAGTCATGACATCAACAGAGCCATCATCATGAGTGACAATATCATCCGCGCCAGCCTCCATTGCCGCTTCCATGATGGCATCTTCATCAACGCCAGTGTCATAACTGATAATGCCAACTTTATTAAACATATAAGCGACAGAACCATCTGTCCCTAAGTTACCGCCCGCTTTAGAGAAAGCATGACGCACTTCGGCAACGGTACGGTTGCGGTTATCGGTTAAACAATCCACCATCACCGCCAAGCCACCAGGTCCATAACCTTCATAAAGCACTTCTTCATAATTGACTCCATCCATCGTACCTGTGGCTTTTTTGATGGTGTTATCAATGGTATCGCGCTTCATATTCGCGCCTAAAGCTTTATCAATCGCAGAACGCAAGCTAGGGTTGTTAGCAGGATCAGCTCCTGCTTTTGCTGCAACAGAGATTTCTCGAATTATTTTAGTGAAAATCTTGCCGCGTTTAGCATCTTGCGCACCTTTGCGGTGTTTAATGTTCGCCCACTTACTATGTCCTGCCATTGTCTCTCTCTAAAATATATGAAGGAGGAAAAATATTTTTCACTCCTGATAAAGTAATTATAAAAATAATGATTTTAACATTCATAGTTCAGCTTATCGACTATGAAAATTAGAATGTTTATTTAATCTCTTTTTCAAATAAACTATCAAAACTCTCTGCGGTTAAAATACGTTCTACCCATAAATCTAACTGCACTACTGTCGCGGAATTAACTTTTTCTTCTACCCAATCAGGAACCAAGCCAAATTTTAATTTAAAAAGTTTTAGTAAGGTTTTTGCTTCACCTTTAGCCTCACCTCTGACTTCACCTATAGCTTCGCCTTTTTCTATAGCAAAACGTTCAAAACTAGTCACATAAGCCATCTTCGTCTCCGTCTCAATACGAATAATTTCATCGTTTATTTGTAATTCAAGTTCTTTAGGTAATAGTAACATCCAATCAATAAAACGAAACAATTCTAAGACATCTTGTTTTTCATAGCCTCGCTGATAAAGCAAGCGGATTAATTGGAATTTATGATTAAACTTTTGTTGATTATCTTCAGTATTATGAGCAATCAATTGGGCTAAAATGACTAAAGAAAAAGGATTCGGGTTGGCTTCTAACTCAGCAAATTTATCACGCCAATTTTGCAAATTAATCACAGGAAAATCAAAACGTAATTTCATTCCCCATAATTCATTTTTATAACAGCCTAAACTCTGACAATTTCGTTGATTTGTCAATACCGCAAAACTAATGATTTTACGGTCGGGGTAATAATCAAGCAAACGATAATTGTAGTGATACATACGCTTATTAAAGCCCTTACCTGCTTTACCTTGAATTTCAACATGGATCAAAACCCATGTTTCTTCACCTGATAAAGTATAAACTTTCACCAACTTATCGGTATGTGTTCGCCCTGAATCCGCATCGCGAACAATTTTCTGTAGCTCAGTGTCTAAAAATTCATGTTTTCGAGACCAATCTATTTCTGCATAAGCTTTTGGAAATAATAATTGCATAAACTGTGGAAAATAAACTTCTAAAGCCTCTTTCCATGGTGAATCAAAATCATTATCTGCACTGTTCTTTTCAGTCATGATTTATAAAAGATGTTTTAAAACAGCCGTTAAAGAACTATCCGTTACATAAAAATCAGCCTGCTGTTCAACAATATCGCGTCTAGCAACGCCACCGAAACCGATGACTTTAACGCCTACTTGTTGTGCTTCTAAATCAGTTTTACCATCGCCAATTAACGCCATATTTTCAGGGTGAGAACTAATTTGCTTACAAATTTCAGCTTTGCCGCCTGTTCTTGCTAACGGTGAATCCTGATTAAAATCCTGATAACTACCGTCAGCATTAAATAATACATCGACAGCATGAACTTGATTTTCAGGAATATTTAATAATGCCGCTAATGGCAAAATGGCTTGGCGTAAACCCCCGCTGATAATGTGTATTTGTTTACCGTTGTCCTGTAAAGTTTTAAAAACTTCACTGACACCTTCAACCATTTCACTAATATATAAATCAGCGAGGGAATCAATTGCTTGTTTGTTTGGACGAATTAAATCCAGACGTTTTTGATAGACGGCTTCTAAGGCTAACTCGCCATTCATGGCGGCATTGGTTAATTTAGCCATTTCTTCGCCTAAACCAACAGCTTTAGCGCATTCATCTATGCCTTCGATACGACTTAGAGTACTGTCGCAATCAAAACAAATTATTTCAAAACTCATATCTATTAAACCTTTAATTTTAAATTAGCCATAAACCGAAATAGTAGGTTTTTTTGCAATAGCATAAGGTATAACAGCTTTATCTGTTTTATTATGTGTTTGTTCTTTTTTAAACACGCCTGTCTGTATAATCGCGTTACAGAGATTTTCAATAACGGGAACAGAAACACTATTACCTATTAATTTCATCCATCTTGCTCTTGATTCGGGTAAGTTAAAATCTTCTGGAAACCCCTGAATTAAACAAGCTTCTTTTTTTGTAATTTTACGATATTTTCCTGTTTCGTAAATTTCTTTAATAAATTTATTTTTATAATCTTCTTTATTCGTTGGATTAAGTGCTTTTAAAGCAACATAGTCATTAGTATCACTTGCTACAAGTGTTGGAAATATATCGGAACTTGGCAAAAAAATTCTATTTATCCCAAAAAGTCCTGTACTAATTTTAGTATTTTTAAATTCATAGCGAAACTCTATACAATTAATAATACTTTTTTCTTTTAAACTTTCAATCGTTTTTAAAATAGGTATTTTTTTTAATTTTAATTCTTTATTTACTTTAAGGTCATCAATCACTAAATTATTCTTATCAGCATATTTAAGTAGTGTTTTTTCATTTTCAATCAAATCCAATTCATTGTATTTATTGATGCTAAATAAATATTCTTCTGTTTTTAAAATTTCAAGCTGTATTAATTCATTTAATTCTTCTTGAGTAATTGTTGAATCAAGGTTTTGAAAATGTTTAAGCGATAAAGGATTACCGTCTAATTTACCATAAGCATTTTTTCTTCTATTTTTTAATAAAAGATAACAAATACTTTTTTGTCTTTCAGTGGTTTTAATAATATCCCAAGAATGGATAGTTGTATCTCCATTGCGTAAATCATTGAATAAAAAATAGTCATTAAAACCATTTTTATTTGATAGGCTCATAGATTTTATTGGGATTACGTCCCCAAATAAATCTCTTGGCAATGTTTTTTCTAAGCCTTTGGTATCTTGTATTTTGAGACCTAAAATATCAGCTAATTTAATTTTGTTATCAGTGTAGGAAGGAAGTTTAAACTGATTAAAAAATTCTTTTTCTCTGAAACCTATAATGTAAACTCGAACTCTGCTTTGAGGTACACCATATTCATGAGAATTAATAATATAGTAATTAGCATGATAACCCGCTCCTTTTATTCTTTTTAAAATATAAGACAGTGCTGGTTGATTTCTGGGGTCAACAAGTCCTTTTACATTTTCAAAAATAAAAGCTTTAGGTTTTGAGTGTTGCAGTAAATAAAGAGTATCGTTCCAAAGTTGTCCTCTATCATCATTAAAGCCTAAGTTTTTACCCGCAATAGACCAACTTTGACAAGGAACGCCTGCGGTTAATAAATCATGCACAGGAAGTTCTTTTATTTTAGTGATGTCGCCAAAATTATTTTTTGGTTTTTCATTTAAATTTTCACAATAAGTTGCGATTGCATCCTTATTTATTTCGCTAAAACCTAAGCTTTTTCCACCATTATTTTCAAGAGCTATTTTAAAGCCCCCTATTCCTGAAAAAAGATCTATAAATGAAAAATGTGGGTCATTTTTATTCATTATTTAAGAACATCCTCATTAAAATTTTCTGGAGGTTCAATTCCTAAATATTCTTTATAAATTCGTTCTTTATAATCTTTACCTAATAAATTTACTTCTTTAATAAATTGATGGTAAGTTCCTTTTCCACCAATCAATTCCCAAAATTCATCACCAATTAAAACTGATTCGTCTTCGTGCATATTGAACCATCTAAAAGGAACACTCCATTTGTAATCCTCTTTTTTACCGTAAGGATTGTAAGGCAACGCATAAAAAGCGTAGTCAACTTTTTTAGGCTGCATAGCAAGAAGCTTAAATATTTTTTCTTTACTGACTTTGGTTTGATCGCTATTAGGTAACGGGGCTTTTAGCTCAAAAGCATATTTTTTTCTTGTTGTATCACTATCAATAAAAATATCGCAAACAACAGAGGTTGCTATTAATTCTCCACCACCTGCCTGTATATATTCAAGCTCTTTATTCCAGTCAGGCTTTATTTTTTTCTCACCTTTTTTCTTATGCTCTAACTTATTTAATACCTCTTGAATTCTCCTTAGACTTTCACTACCGACAGTGCCATTAATAGTATGCCCCATAATACAGTGACCATGAGCCTCTGTAGCGACTACTTTGGCTAATTTTTCCCAAACACCACCAAACGGGGTAACAAATCTACGCTCAAAATGAGAGCCTTTAAATATTTCGTCGGGAACTAAAGCGGCATAAAGGGGTTTTGCTGAATGGTGTTCTTCTTTGATAAATGGGGCTTGAATAAGGACTTTATCCATAACTCCCTCCATCAATTCTGATATAACGCTTTTAATAGCTTCTGCTACAGGGTCTTGTTTATCTTCTTCTTCTTCTGTCATATAGAATGTTTTCTGGTTATTACAAATCACCTAAAGGCAATATAAGCATTAACAATGCTGGGCTTTCTTTCGTCAGCCCAGCATACCTAAAATTTATTACAATAAAATCTGCGTAGCCGTATGTACCGCAGGAACAGCACATAACGCAGCCAATAAATCTTCTTCTAATGGAGTAGAAACACTAATAATCGCCATCGCTTCTTCATTATCACGACCACCGCCGACTTCCATACGCGAAATATTAATATTCGCTGTCCCTAAAATGCTACTAATCGCCGCAATCACACCTGGTTTATCATCATGACGCGTAATTAATAACGTCCCCTCAGGCACAACTTCTACTTCAAATTGGTTAATGCTTACCAAACGTGCATGACAATGACCTAATAACGTCCCCTCTAAAGAAACAGACTCATCGCCATAATGCCCCACGACTTTAATTAAAGACTGGTAACCTTCTGCCTCTTCGCTCTTAGTTTCTAATAAAGACACACCTTGACGTTTAGCGATATTCTCCGCATTGACGCGATTAACAGGCGTAGTTAATTGACCTGTAAACATACCCACTAAGGCTTCAACAGAAATTGGTCTGATTTCAAGCTCTGCCGCTTTACCAAATATCGCCACTTCTAAACGCTCAATCGGTTTATCAGCAAGACCGACTAAAACTTTACCCAAGATATTCGCCAAATTCATAAATTGGCGAGATTTTTTCAATTCCTCGGCAGACAAACGCGGCAAGTTCAAGGCATTAACCGCTTCACCTGTTTTCAAAAACGTCACCGCTTGTCTAGCAATTTCCACACTCACCGCAACTTGGGCTTCTTTAGTCGATGCACCTAAATGCGGTGTAAAAGTAATATTATCTAATTCAAATAGTGGTGATTCTTTAGGCGGCTCTTGCTCATAAACATCTAAAGCTGCCCCTGCAATTTCACCTGATTTCAACGCCTCATAAAGAGCCGCTTCATCAACCAAACCACCCCGCGCACAGTTAATCAGCATTGCAGATTTTTTCATCGCTTTAAGCTGCTCTGCACCAATAATATTGCGTGTTTTTTCAATCATTGGACAATGTAGCGTTAAATAATCCGCTTGCGAAACTAATTCTTCAAGGCTGACAGATTCAGCACCCATTTGCTCAAAAACATCAGGCGCAACAAACGGGTCATAAGCGATGACGCGCATTTTTAAACCCACACCACGTTGCGCCACAATACGACCAATCGTACCAAACCCTAAAATAGCCAAGGTTTTGTGCGAAACTTCCGCCCCCATAAACGCAGCTTTTTCCCATTTACCTGCACGTACCGATTTATCAGCACGAGGCAATAAGCGGCTTAATGAAAATAAATGCGCTAATGCCAATTCCGCCGTCGTGGTTGCATTCGCATCAGGTGTATTCATTACAATCACACCTTGCTCAGTCGCCGCAGCTACATCGACATTATCGACCCCGATTCCAGCACGTCCGACCACTTTTAAATTTTTAGCGGCTGCTAAAACTTTTTTAGTGACTTTAGAGGCACTACGAATCAACAGCGCGTCATAATCGCCAATAATCTCGCAAAGCTGGTCTTCATTTAAGCCCGTTTCAATATGGGTTTTAATGCCTTCTTGCTCATTTAAAAAGTTAATGCCCGCATCGGCTAATTTGTCAGAAATAAGAATCTTTTTCATTGGGTTGAAATGGTTAGGTGAAAAAATAAAACGCACAGATTACCAGACTTTATAAAAACCGTCTTGTCATGCGTCAACATGTTAGAATTTTATATTGTATCTTCTTATCATTTAAATACTTATTTTATTGAGAAATCAGATGAAAAATACTTTACTTACCGTTTTAATGTTTACCGCAATTAATAGTGTTTATGCCGCAGAAGCGACACCTTTACAGCAAATCATTGCTGGCGAACAACGTATCGAAGCCCATAAAGCGCGTGACATCTATAGACATCCTCAACAAACCTTAGATTTTTTTGACGTTAAAAGTGATATGACTGTGGTTGAAATCTGGCCTGGTAAATCAGGCTGGTATACGGAAATTTTAGCACCGTATTTAAAAGATAATGGCAAACTTTATGCCGCGCATTTTGCCGCAGATGCGAGTGTGGAATATTTTAAAAAGAGCTTGGTTGGATTTAACGCTAAAGTTAAACAACAGCCTGATGTTTACGGAAAAATGGAGCTAACAGTTTTGCAGCCTCCAAAAGATTTAAATATCGCCCCTGATAATTCAGCCGACAGAGTGCTAACTTTTCGTAACGTCCATAACTGGATGAAAAACGAACAAGCGGCGGCGGTGTTTACTGCTATGTATAAAGCGTTAAAAAAAGGTGGTTTGTTAGGCGTGGTCGAACATAGAGCGGTTAAAGATAGTGTTCAAGACCCTAAAGCTATTTCGGGATATGTCACCGAAGCTCATGTCATTAAATTAGCAGAGCAAGCAGGTTTTGAATTGTTGGAAAAATCAGAAATTAATGCCAATAGTAAGGATAATACCGAGCATTCTAAAGGCGTGTGGACTTTGCCGCCATCTTTACGTTTAAAAGAGCAAGACAAGGAAAAATATTTAGCGATTGGTGAAAGTGATCGTATGACTTTGAAATTCATTAAGCGTTAAAATTTGAAGGTTAAACCTGATGTAAGTATTCACCTCCTCCTTTGGAAAAGGGGGATTGAGGGGGATTTATTTAATAAAATCTCCCCTAACCCCTCTTTTGTTAAGAGGGGGACTGAACACTTACAACCTGATAGGTCTTTGTGTAAATTTAAAACTCGGAGAAGACCTGCCAGCTTGTCTTAAATTTGAATATTAATTTTTGATTTAAGATGATTAAAAACCAACCGCAAAAGTTGCGTTTTCCAAGCATATTTTTTTTTGCATTTTTATAAAAAAATAGCTTGACTCGCAGTGATACAAAGGCTTTCAGATTATGAGTTATACACAAAAGATAATGAAATATTTATTTACTCTGTCAAGCCTCTTTAAAATCTAAAATATAATAGTTATTATTTTTATAAGTTATTGAAAAATAAGAAACTTTAAAAAATGATTATAAAACACGCAATGTAATAAAACTGTAATAAAAACCGTGACTTTGCGCAATTTTAAAAAAGTTATCCACAGAGTTATCCACAGGTTCTGTGGATAACTCAAATAACTCAATCCTGATAAGCACTTAGTGTACTTTTACTAAAAATCAAGTCATCAATAGGCTAATTTTGACGCACAAAAATTCTTTGATATTTAGACTCGCCGTTCCCACCATTTTAAACCGCTTATTTGATTATTTAGCCCCTGAAAATATCAACTTAAATGAAATTGAAGTAGGTGTTAGAGTCCTCGTTCCTTTTTCAAATTCAGAAAAAGTCGCAGTACTGGTCGAGGTTTGTAGCGATACCGATATTGAAACGGCAAAGTTAAAAAGCGTTATTGAAATTTTGGACGACAAGCCCTTGCTATCGGCAAAAGATATGCAGCTATTGCATTGGCTATGTCATTACTATCATCACCCCATTGGCTATGTGTTTTGTAATACTTTGCCCGTGTTGTTGAAAAAAGGCGAAGCGGCGAGTTTAAAACAAGAAACTTATTATTATTTAACCGAAGTCGGACGCGAATTAGATGATTTAACCTTAGAACGCGCTCCTAAACAGCAACTTTTTTTACAACGACTTCAACAGCATGATGAGGCAGTCAATACTGAAACTTTAAAAAGCTGGGATAAAAGTTGGCGTGCGTCGATTACGGCTTTATTAAAAAAACAGTTTATAGCAAGCGAAGAGCGCGATAGTGTTAGTTATCATCCTCTACAAAGCAAGATGGAGACAGCTTTAACGCTGAATACTCAACAACAGCAAGCCGTTAATAAGTTGACTGAGGCTTTAGGTCATTTTAAAGTTTTTTTACTTGAAGGCGTAACAGGCAGCGGAAAAACCGAAGTCTATATGCAGCTTATCACTAAAGTTTTAGAAAAAAATCAGCAAGTGATGGTGTTATTGCCTGAAATAACCTTAACACCACAACTAGAATCACGTTTTAGACGACGTTTTTCTGTTCCCATCGTTATTTCACATTCAAAACTTACTGATAGACAAAGACTAGAATCTTGGCTCGCCATGCAAACAGGCAAAGCGTCCATTTTATTAGGGACACGTTCGGCATTGTTTACGCCTTTAAAAAATATTGGCCTGATAATTTTGGATGAAGAACACGATAGCTCATTCAAACAACAAGAGGGCTTACGTTTTTCAGCGCGTGATGTGGCGGTAATGCGAGCTAAATTATGGGATATTCCCATTTTATTAGGGACTGCGACCCCTTCGTTAGAAAGCCTCGCTAATGTTGAAAAAAAACGCTATCACACACTACATTTAGATAAGCGAGCAGGGGCTGCAAAAGATCCTAAGCTGGTTTTATTAGATATTAGAAATAAACGAATGCAGCAGGGTTTATCTGCGGCATTATTAACGCAAATCACCGAAGTTTTAGAAAAAGACGAGCAGGTATTAATTTTTTTAAATCGTCGAGGATTCGCACCCACTTTAATTTGTCATGGCTGCGGCTGGGTGGCACGTTGTCAGCGTTGCGATGCAAACCTAGTCATTCATCAACAAAAACGACAATTACGTTGCCATCATTGCGGTGACCGCTATCAATTAATTAGCCATTGCCCCGCTTGTCAACAAAATCAATTAAGCCCTTTAGGGTTAGGAACAGAGCGCGTAGAGCAATTACTTCAAAAAACTTATCCTAAGAAAAAAGTCGTCCGTTTAGATACCGAAACTACCCAGAAAAAAGGTCAATTAGAAGAATATCTCGCACAAATTAATCGCGGTGATGCCGATATTATTTTAGGCACGCAAATGCTGGCAAAAGGACATCACTTCCCAAATGTCACTTTAGTTGTCCTATTAGATATAGATAGCGGCTTGTTTAGCTTAGATTTTCGCGCTCCTGAAAAACTCGCGCAATTAATCACCCAAGTATCAGGACGCGCAGGACGTGGTGAAAAATTAGGCAAAGTTATTTTGCAAACACGCCAGCCAGAACATCCGTTATTAACAACGTTGATTAAACAAGGTTATAAACAATTCGCTAAAAATGCCCTAGTCGAACGCAAAATGGCACTATTACCGCCTTATAGCTATCAAGCTTTATTGCGAGTCAGTGCCTTTGATGAAGCCACGCCACAGGCTTTTTTTACTGCATTAAAACCTATCACTGAAAAATATAATCAAGGTTCTATTTTAGTGTTAGGCGCGATAGCCGCACCAATGGCAAGACGTGAAGGGCGTTATCGTTTTCAATTATTATTTCAAAGCGAGCAACGCATGGTGTTACAAAATTTTTTAAGACAGCTTATGCCAGAATTAGCAGCCTTGAAAGAAGCGGCAAAAGTGCGCTGGTCGTTAGATGTTGATCCCATTGACCTTTATTAACATTATTTGACGGTTAAAAATTATAGAATCTCAAAACTAAAGCCTATCAAATACTTTGCACTAAAAAGGTGCTAAGGCATTTATGCTCATCAAAAAAAACCATAAGAAAAATAAGTAAATGCTAAATAAAATAAGAAGATAGCTTATTACTAAATTTATGGCATTTTATTTGCTTAATAAAATCCAATATAAAATTTTATTAAATTTAGAGAGAAAATAATATGTCTTATTTAGAACCTACTGAATTTGTTACAAAAATGGTTGATGCGGGTGAAGCTAAAGTTTACATGTCAACCAAAGACACTCTGATTCGTGCTTTCATGGCAGGTGCAACCTTAGCACTTGCAGCTATTTTTGCCATTACCGTCATCATAAAAACAGGTTCACCTTTGCTTGGTGCTGTCTTTTTTCCTGTGGGCTTTATTATGTTGTATTTGATGAAGTTTGATTTATTAACAGGTGTTTTTACACTCGTTCCCCTTGCATGGCTAGATAAAAGAGCAGGCGTTACAGGGTCTCAAGTTTTGCGCAACTGGGGCTTAGTCTTTTTAGGTAACTTTGCAGGAGCTTTAGCGGTTGCGTTTATGATGTCGTTTATCTTGACCTATGGCTATAGTGTTGATGGTGGCGCGATTGCGGAAAAAGTAGGAAAAATTGGTGAATCAAGAACCTTAGGCTACAAAGCTCATGGAGTTGGCGGATGGTTCACAATTTTTATTCGCGCCATGTTGTGTAACTGGATGGTATCAATGGGAGTTGTCGGAGCGATGATTTCTACCTCAGCCACAGGTAAAATGATGGCAATGTGGATGCCGATTATGCTGTTCTTCTTTATGGGTTTTGAACACTCAATTGTCAACATGTTCTTATTTCCATTTTCTATGATTATGGGCGGTAATTTTACTTTACTTGATTATCTAGTTTGGAATGAAATACCGACCGTTTTAGGTAATTTAATCGGTGGCTCTTTGTTTGTGGGATTACCGTTGTATTATACTCATGTAAAAATGAGTCCTGATCGTAATTTAAAATAAAACTTATTATTAATGGAGAGTCGTCTTCCAGACGACTCTAGCCGACAGGATGTCGGCTCTCCAGATGTTCACATATTTTTTCTAGTTATCAAATGCCTAGTCAATTAAAAGTCTCTGTAGGTCAATATTCTGACAAAGGTCGTAAGCAAGTTAATCAGGATTTTCATGGGGTTTATATTCCCGAAGAGCCTCAACTCACCTCAAAAGGCATTGCCATTGCATTAGCGGATGGCATTAGTAGCAGTAATGTCAGCCAAATTGCCAGTCAAGCGACTGTCACAGGTTTTTTAGACGATTATTTCTGCACCTCAGAAGCGTGGTCTGTCAAAAAATCCGCTCATCAGGTTTTGAGCGCGACTAACTCATGGTTATATTCACAAAGCCAGCAAGGTCAAGGTCGTTATAATAAAGATCACGGTTATGTTTGCACCTTAAGTGCGATGATTATCAAATCGACCACCGCGCATATTTTTCATTTAGGCGATACCCGAATCTACCGCTTGCGTGATAATTCTTTAGAAAAATTAACTGACGATCATCGCCGTTGGGTTTCCGAAGAAAAAAGTTATCTCAGTCGCGCAATGGGAATTCTACCTAGACTAGAAATTGATTATGACTCCTTTCAAATTGACTTAGGCGATTGTTTTTTATTGGTCACCGATGGTATTTATGAATCGGTTAATTCACGCTTCATGAGCAAAGTGATTAATGAACACGCTGATGATTTGGATACTGCGGCAAAAATTATCGCAGAAGAAGCCTTCGACCAAGGCAGTACCGATAATCTAACGGTTCAGATTATTCGAGTTGATGAATTACCCTGTAAAAATGTTGATGAAATTCATCAACAGTTAACCGAGCTACCCTTTCCACCAATATTAGAAGCCAGAATGGAATTTGATGGCTACAAGATAATTAGGGAAGTTCATGCAAGCAGTCGTAGTCATGTTTATCTAGCGGTAGATATTGAAACCAATACTCAAGTTATTTTGAAAACGCCTTCGATTGATCTCCAAGGTGATACCGCTTATCTGGAACGGTTTTTGATGGAAGAATGGATTGCACGGCGCATCAATAATAGCCCGCATGTTTTAAAACCTTGCTTGCAAACTCGTCAACGACATTTTTTGTATATTACGATGGAATTTATTGAAGGTCAGACTTTAACTCAATGGATGCGAGACAACCCAAAACCTGACTTAGAAACCGTACGCGAAATCGTTGAACAAATCGCTAAAGGCTTACGCGCGTTTCATCGTTTAGAAATGTTACATCAAGATTTAAGACCCGACAATATTATGATTGATAAGTCGGGGACTGTGAAAATTATTGATTTTGGTTCGACGAAAGTCGCAGGCATTATGGAAATTAACACACCGATTGAACGCGCTAATTTATTAGGCACGGCACAATATACTGCTCCCGAATATTTATTAGGCGAGACAGGAACGTCACGCTCGGATCTTTTTTCCTTAGCTATTATCACTTATCAAATGCTGACAGGGAAACTGCCTTATGGCGTTAACGTTTCACAAGCCACCAATAAAGCGGCACAAAATAAATTAAACTATCAGCCACTTCCTCATGATGAGCGACAAATTCCACTGTGGATTGATGGCGCATTAAAAAAAGCACTACATCCAACTCCCTACAAGCGTTATCAGGAAATATCTGAGTTTCTATTTGACTTGCGACATCCCAATAAACTATTTCAAAATCAGACGCGTCCACCCTTATTAGAACGCGATCCTGTTGCTTTTTGGAAAGGTGTTTCGTTTATCTTGACCATTATCATTGCAATCTTGCTTAAATCTAAAACATAAGCAAAAACGGCTGAAATCTTGGCTTATATCGGTTATTATCGTAAAGTTTAACTTTTACTCAGAGTTTCTGCTTCCTTAACCAAGTAACGCAGGACTTTATTTTTAACATAAAAAAGCGAAGTGCTATGACTCAAGACGAATTAAAACAACAAGTTGCTAAAGCAGCTATCAAATATGTAAAAGGCGAATCAATTATCGGTGTCGGTACAGGTTCTACCGTCAATTTTTTTATTGATGAATTAGCTGCCTTGAAAAACGAGATTGAAGGCGCAGTTTCTAGTTCTATCGCTACGACCGAACGTTTGAAAAAAATCGGTATTCCTGTCCTTGAATTATCAGAAGTCGATAGAATTGGCGTTTATGTCGATGGTGCGGATGAAGTTGATCCAAACAAAAAAATGATTAAAGGCGGCGGCGGTGCTTTAACACGCGAAAAAATTGTTGCCGCAGTCAGCGACAAATTTGTTTGTATCGTTGATGATTCTAAGTGCGTTGACGTGATGGGTAAATTTCCTTTACCGATTGAAGTGATTCCAATGGCGCGTAGCTATGTGGCTAGAGAATTAGTCAAAATGGGCGGTCAACCTGTTTGGAGACAAGATTATATTACTGATAATGGCTGCGAAATTATCGACATTCATAATATGGACATTATGGAGCCTATGACATTAGAAAAAGCCATTAATAATATTGCAGGGGTTGTCACCGTTGGTTTATTTGCCTTGCGTGATGCGGATGTGGTTTTAATTGGTAAAGGCTCAGAAGTTATTACTCGTTAAAACATTAAACCTCGGAGGCTCTTGAATCCTCCGAGGTTTTAATTGTCTAATGCTTTAATCTATTTAGGTTTCAAAGGAGGTATATTTTGGGAGGAATTCCAAAACCTAAACCATCAATACTTGATAACTGCAAAGGTATTGGAATTGAAAACGGTAGAAAAGTATATAAAGATGAGAAGGAAAACCTTTATTACACTTGGGATTCATTGCATGGAGAGATAGAAGTTTTCAATAAAAGAGGTCGTCATTTAGGCGTAGCCGACCCTATAACTGGTAAACTAATAAAACCCGCCGTTAAGGGCAGAAAAATTAGTAAGCAAAATTAAAAAGGGGAAATATTATGAATTTTATTGAACTATGCCTTACTGGTGATGCACTGGAAGATGAAATTGATGATTTCGTGGATAGCTGGCATGACGGCAAAGCAGGAGAAGGTCAAGAACTTCATGAGTTTTTAGGTATGAACTGGGAAGAATATTCAATGTGGGTAACAAAACCTTCAATACTTTCTTTTATTTTATCTGCGCATAAAAAAGGTGGTTATTTAGATGATGAACTTAATCAAAATCTAGTATCAACTTAAAACGAAACAACAAACATATGTTATATACTAGATTACTTTACTCTTTATTAAGAATATTGCCTGCCTTAAATCAGAAATTACTCTAATTGAGCTGGTAATTATCGAAACGCCTCATGAAAAAAATAATCTCGTATCTAGTCTTTATTTTGTTATTCTTACTTCTTGTGTTTATTTTGTTATTAATGCTTGTATGGAATCACTCTCAAGAACAGGTCAGTCAGATTGCTGAGCTTAAAATACCAATGACGGTCGCAATAAAACCTAATCCTAAAAAAACAGTAAGCCCTGTCGATACTAATATTAAAGACGAATTAGAAAAAATAGCTGATTATCAATGTGCTGAAAAAAAGACCTGTAGCCAAATACATTCTTGCGCTGAAGCTAAATATTATCTAAGTCAATGTACTCACAAAAGCCTAGACCGTGATAAAGACGGTGTTCCTTGTGAACAAGCTTTGTGTAATAAAAAATCAGATAGATTAAAAGATGAGTGATTGACAAAGTAAAATCACTTCTTGCTTTTAAGTTTCTTATTTAGGCTAATCCTTTCATCAAAACACGAAAATCCTCAATCGCAGGATAATCTTCAATAATTCTCACAGCTTTAGTGCTATCAGGTTTACTAATCATAATTAACTGTGCAATACCAAATTGTTTAGCCGCATTCAATACCGCTAAACTATCATCAATCATCACCGTTCGTTGCTTATCAAACAAATGCTGTTGTTGTAATTTTAGCCAAAAATCCGCCTGTTCTTTAGCAACACCAAAATCATGCGAACTAATAATCGCATCGAAAAACGGCTGTAAACAGGTCTTCTCCATTTTTAAATTCAAACTATCTCGATGTGCATTAGTGATTAATAGCACTTGTTTTTGAGATTGCTTTAATATCTCTAAAAACTCCATCACATGAGGTAATACTGCAATTAATTCAGCAATTTCCACTTTCAGCTCTGCAATATTTAAATCTAAAACCTGAGTCCAG
>WTBX01000068.1 GCA_013138855.1 Methylococcaceae bacterium | reverse complement strand
GCCGAAATAATCGCCTGACATGAAAATTTCCATACCAACTTTATAAAAAATTATTGAATCGCCTAATTCTTCAACTAAGGCTTTTGCTTCTGGAATACTAGGCACATCAATCGCCATAATCAGGCGTTCACGAGAGGGAATTGCTTTGTTTGAAATAAATGACATAATTTATAAGTAAAAATGAAGTTTTAAGTACGCGCTATTTTACTGGAAGTTAAATTAATAGTCTGTGATATATCGTATAGGAATCAGAATTTAATAACATCCAAAAGTTATCACAAAAACCTGTCAGGTCTCCGCGACACTTAACCCTCTCGTAAAGACCTGTCAGGTTTAGTTTCGGATGTTATTTAATTCTTACTCCTAAGTATTACGAATATGAAATTATTCGACCTGTACGATTAACTCGCCTAAATTAAGAAATAAAACCGAGAACAGTATAAAGCTGGCGGTCATCCGAAAGACGTAGTCTTTTGGGTGGCTGCCAGCCCCCAATAAATATATTAATACGAGCATGGGGACTGGCAGCAAACCAAAGGGCTTCGCCCTTCAGTTTGCCGCCAGTCTTTTAATCATACAGGTTGAAATTATTTCTTAATTCGCTGAATTTTAGCGTTTTGATAGAAAATGCGTAACATCAGTTAGTAATACCTTCACAGCTTATCTAAGATTTGCACTCGTTGTGTCACACCACACACTAATGTATACGGAATTGTATCCGCAAAAATTGCAATTTCTTCAACCGCAAGCCCTTCTCCCCATAATGTTACTGGGTCATAAGTTTTCGCATTAGACAGCGAAGATAAATCAACGGTAATCATATCCATAGAAACCCGCCCGATTAAAGGCACTCGTTGACCATTAACCAATACAGGCGTACCTATTTTTGCATGACGAGGATACCCATCCGCATAACCAATAGCCACTACACCTACGCGTGTTGTTTTCTCAGCCGCCCATGTTCCACTATAACCAACCGTTTCGCCTTTTTGTATTTCTTTAATTGCAATTAATTGCGAATAAAGACTCATCACGGGTTTTAAACCTAGCTGCTGCCCTGTTTCTTCGGCAAAAGGGGAAATACCGTATAACATTATTCCTGGTCGAACCCAGTCAGTTAAAGCCTCTTTCCACGCTAAAATTCCCGCCGAATTAGCAATACTACATTCACCCTGATAATTTTTAACAGTTTGTTTAAATAAACGAATTTGCCCTAATGTTTTAGCATCATTTTTATCATCGGCATTTGCAAAATGCGTCATCAAATTAATGGTGGATACTAGAGAGCAAAGGTTTAAGCGTTGATGAGCTTTGGCAAATTCTATTTCTTTAAAACCTAAGCGATTCATACCACTATCTAGTTTCAACCAGATTGATAATTGTCCCTGCCCTGCCCTATTTTCTATCAGCTCAACTTGCTCAACACAATGAATCATTGCTTCTAAATCATAGGCAAAAAATGCCTCTAACTCATCAGCATTCATAAAACCTTCTAATACTGCTAACCGCTGATTAAAACCCGCCTTTCGTAAACGTATCGCCTCATCAATTCTAGCAACCGCCATCGCATCAACATCACCTAATGCCTTAGCTATTCGCAGTAAACCATGCCCATAACCATTGGCTTTAATCACCGCCATTATTTTGGCATCAGCTGCAATTTGACGAACTTTTACCAGATTATGTTGCACGGCTTCCAAATCAAGCACAGCATAAGTCACTGGCTTCATTCATAATCCTCATTATCGCCATAAGGATTCCCCGCATAGTTTTCAAACTTGGTATATTGACCTAAGAAAGTTAAACGTACCGTTCCCAAAGGTCCATTCCGTTGTTTACCAATAATTATCTCGGCAACGCCTTTATCAGGGCTATCTTCGTTATAAACTTCATCCCTATAAACAAACACAATTAAATCTGCATCCTGCTCAAGCGCACCCGATTCACGTAAATCTGACATCACAGGACGCTTATTAGGGCGTTGTTCTAAATTACGATTAAGCTGTGATAACGCGACCACAGGCACATTCATTTCTTTCGCCAAAGCCTTTAAACCCCGCGAAATATCAGAAATTTGTTGAACTCTACTTTCACCGCTAGAAGGCGACTGCATTAACTGTATATAATCCAGTACAATTAACCCTAACGGTCCATGTTCCCGCGCTAAACGCCGCGCTCTGGAACGTACTTCGGTGGGTGTTAAAGCGGGGGTGTCATCAATAAACAGCTTTGTTTCGGCAAGAATATTAAGCGCGGAAGTCAAACGTGGCCACTCATCTTCTTCCAACTTTCCTGTACGCACTTTATGCTGGTCGATACGTCCTAATGAAGACATCATCCGCATGGCCAATGAATCACCAGGCATCTCCATACTAAAAACAGCAACAGGTTTATCACCGTTAATGGCGATATTTTCCGCCATATTCATGGCAATAGTCGTATTATGAACAACAGTCATATCTTCTAATAAAAATAAAC
This sequence comes from Methylococcaceae bacterium, assembly GCA_013138855.1. Lineage (GTDB taxonomy): Bacteria > Pseudomonadota > Gammaproteobacteria > Methylococcales > Methylomonadaceae > WTBX01. The sequence continues at coordinate 606 of WTBX01000068.1, read as the reverse complement.
CGTTACCTTCAATTTCAAAGCCGTAATACTCATCGACAACATCCTTTTCAAGAGTAATACCTGTTTGATTCCAACTTCGTTCACACGTCCATGAACGCGCTTTTTTTCTATGTACTTTGACAGGAATGCTGTCTACATTTCCAAAAAAACGTACTCTATAGACTTCACAGCTATAGCCCGTTTCTTTAATGACAGCCTGTTTTGCAATCAATGAGGTTCTAAATCCTAAGCTATCGCAGAGAAACTTTATTTGTTCGGAGAGAACTTTATTTTTTTGAGTAATTTCATAACCGCCACAAGCATCGTCATAATGCCCATCACTGTCTATTAGACCCGCCAATAATTGCAGCCTATTTTCACGATTATTAGTTAAAAACTGCTGCGGAATATGTTTATTTCCAAATACACCTAACTCACGCAAAGTTTTATGTAAACTAAAAGACGAATGATCTCCTCCGACAGAACCTGAAGTAATTCCATAAACGGGACATTTCCCTTCTGCTGTTTGCTCTGTTCGCTGCAAACCCAATTGCTGGGCATAATCTGCTAAAAAAGCGATAATTTCATCATCTTGATTAGTAATTCTAACATCCTGACTATTACCAT
>WTBX01000049.1 GCA_013138855.1 Methylococcaceae bacterium | reverse complement strand
CCCTGTTCAAATACTGTTATTTGTATTGGTTTTCCATTTACTGAAATCATCAAACTGATTCAATAAAAAATAGAAAAAGCCGCGCAACAAATATTAGACGCACGAAAAATCGAAGAACAACGCTGTGAAAAACAAAATCAAAAATGCTCACTCGCCATGCTCTACGCCGCAGACTCAATGCCCATCGAACTAATCAAAGCCCACAACGCCTTAGACAAAGCCGTTGATGCCGCTTATAACTACAAAGGCAAAAAAGACGATGCCGCTCGCGTCGCCTTCCTCTTTGAACGCTACCAACATCTCATCAACAAACAATAAAAATTATCGCCACTCAAATGTGAAAAATAGTTGCTATAGCATCAAACTCCAACTTATCTACATTACCCGCTTATTAACGCCATGACAAAAAATAATACTTTTGAAGAAAAATACCCAAAAATCACTTTCTTTACAGATAGCTACGGCTGGATTGAAATAGGATTTGGTGATACTTATAATGATTCATCATTTATAAAAGCCTATGACCAAGGCGGCACAGTCTGGGAAGGAAAAGAAACTTACAAAACAACTGATGAAGCACTCGATGATCTTGAACAAGCCTTATCAAAATGGTACGACGAAACTATTGGCGAATAAATAACAGCTATATAGCATTGTCTACGCTACACGCCTAATAGAAAACCCAAATAATATAAAATGAGCAAAAAAAAACTCCAACGCCAAAACAAAAAACATCTTCGTAAAGTTCGACAAAACAAAAAAGCCCAACTTGAAGAAAAAATAAAAAATATAGACTTACCAGACGGTCATGAAATTAAAGTTTCAGTATTAAACATAACTTATGACCCAATGCCTGCAAGTATAGAAAAAGAACTGAATAAAAAAGACTTAAAATCCTTAGAAGATTGCTATGCCATTATTACCACACCTTCACAGCGCAAACACCTCCAAGATACCATCAACCTATTAGAAGCTTTAAAAGAAAAATATCAAAATACAGATAGAATTTATAACTACCTTGGCATAGCCTATGGAGTAAACCGCGAACCAGACAAAGCAGATGCGATTAAAAAAGAAGCTTATGAAAAAAATCCAGATTATTTATTCGCCAAACTCGCCTATGCTCAAGTTTGTATAGAAAGCAGAAATTATGAGGAAATCCCCATTATTTTTAATAATCAATTCGACTTACCACTCCTTTACCCTAAACGCAAAAAATTTCACATCTCCGAAGCATCATCATTTTATTGCATCATCGGTCTATATTTTTGTCAGACGGATAATAAAACTATTGCAAAAACATGCTTGAATACCTTGCAAAAAATAGATGCTGAAAAAAGGTACATAACTTCTTTAAAAAGATGTCTAGCAAAAAAAGGACTGTCTAATTTTCTAGGAAAATTTAAATAAAAAATGATGCCTGCCACATCTCCTTCTTGTTTTTTAACTATCAACAACTCACTACATTATTAGCTCAAAAATAAAAAATTATGACTGAAAGAAAACCTAGAGACATAAAACATGGCAATGATTTTTTTAAAGAAATCAGAGTTCCTGAGTTAGGTCGTATCTTTACTGCAACGTATTGGGACTTATGGATAGCCATCATATTAGATACACAGTTTGATAATAACGTAACTAAAATGATTGGTGATTTACGCGCAAAAATAAAAAAATCCATTAATTTAAGAGATGAATATGAAGGACATTTAAACCATATCCTCTCATTACATCAAAACCTTGTAGAAAATAAATTAAACTTTTCAGATATTTTACAAAACACCGATGCTGATTTTATAAAAAAACAAAAAGTAAAAGCAAAAACAAAAATCATAGACATGCGTTTTCGAGAGCATGAGCAAAGCACATGGATGATAAATACCCCCAGAAAACTCCGTGAAGAAAAAGCAATGTATGGTTATTGGCATCTTTTCCCCGTTAACCCACAACCCTATGCAAACTCACTGGGAAAGCTTTATAAAAATGGCGTTTATACCGAAGATCAATCCTATGCACTGGAAGATAAATTAGACAAATATCTTAATAAACATAAAAAGAAAGCGACAGACTCTGAATTGCTTGCCCTATATCGAGCATTTTTATCTGTTGTCGTTTATAACATGGATTGGGTCGATGACTCTTATGGAGTCATCTCTGCTTTATATGGTGATATATTTACAAAATATTTTTTATTTGATAGAAATAAATTAGAAATGCCATTAGCCGATTTTTTTCAGGATTTTCTTGAACTGATTATTTGGGAAGATTATGGCTTTACCGATTATTACATTGATGATTTTTTTAAAACTCTCAGCTCAACTGAAATTCCCTTAGTTCAATCAATTCTCTTGCAACAAAAAGATGAGTTAAAGAGTTTAGATTTAGACTATCAATCAAAAGAAGCAGCGACATTATTAAAAAAGCTTAGAGCATTGCAAAGGTAATTTAATAATCGTTCCTACGCTCTGCGTTGTGTGACAGGACGCTGGAGAAATTCCCACACAGAGGGTCACTGCCATTAAGTTAAGGAATTATTTATTTTCAATGAGATAGATTGTAGGGTGGGTAAGATTTTTTCGCATAGTGAAAAAACGTAGCCCACCAATAATGCGTGAATGGTGGGCTACGTTATCTCGCTTCGCTCGATAAGCTAGCCCACCCTACAAATAACCTTTTTATTTATAAGTATTTTTCTCTTAACTTAATGGAAGTGACACAGAGCGTGGGAACTATTAAATTAAAACCCTGAATAGCCCAATTTTTTTGAAATAAGGAGTCAATAATGGCTTTAGAAAAAATAGAAATGCAATTAAAGGCTAAATTAGCCGAGTTGGAGACAAAAGGCTTTTTAAAAGGTGATGAAAAATTAATCACAGGCATCAAAGACGCAGAAAAAGGCTTTGGTATTCGTTATTATTTAAAAGGCTATGGTAAACGCGCTTTTTTGAAAATGAATTCTAATTCTTATTTAGGTTTGGCGATGCACCCTGAGGTGATTGCAGCAGAGACTCAAGCAGCGGAAGTGTTTGGAACCAGTCCTAGCGCGGTGCGTTTTATTAGTGGTAGTTATGAGCTTCATCAGCAGTTAGAACAAAAACTTGCCGTGTTTCACGGTCGAGAGTCGGCAATGCTGTTTAGTGCCGCTTATGCTGCTGTAATGGGCGTTTTGCCGCAATTAATTGATGCGCAAACGTTGGTGGTTAGTGATGCTTTAAATCACAATAGTATTATTAATGCGATTCGCTTATCACATTGCGGTGAAAAAGCGGTTTATCCGCATCTTGATATAGCAGCGTTAAATGAAATTTTAAAAAGACATAAAGGTAAATTTAAACGTGTTTGTGTTATCACCGATGGCATTTTTAGTATGCGAGGTGATTATGCACCATTAGATGAAATTAACGATGTTTGTCAGCAATATCAAGATGATTATCAAGAGGGTGTGATTACGATTGTTGATGATTCTCATGGTATCGGTGCATTGGGGCAAACGGGTCGTGGAACGGAAGAATATACCAATACTCGCGCTGATATTTTATTGGGAACTTTGGGTAAATCTTTGGGTGTTAATGGCGGTTATGTCGTTGCAAGTAAAACGGTTACGCAATATTTAAGAGAGACTTCACCTTTTTATATTTATTCCAATCCGATTACAGCTTCGGAAGCTGCGGCTGCCTTGAAATCTTTGGAAATCCTTGATAGTTCTGTCGGTGTGGCTTTATTAGAAAAAGTACAGCTTTTAACAAAGCGGTTTAGGGCAGGGCTTAACGATTTAGGTTTTGAAATTTTGGAAGGCGAACATCCTATTGTTGCCTTGTTAATTAGAGATACTGAAAAAACAGCGGCATTAGTTAAATTATTATTTGAGAATAATATTTTGGTAACAGGGTTAAATTATCCTGTCGTTCCTGAGAGTGAACAGGAGATTCGCTTGCAAGTTTCAGCAAGTCATACTGAAAAAGATATAGCTTATATCTTGGAGGTTTTGGCTGCTGCGTAATAACATGAGGACGGAGCCGCGACTTTTAGTCGCGTACGAATTTTCATGTATAAATTTAAAAACGAGCTTATTTTCATCTGTTGAATTTATGGGGAAACCTGACAGGTCTTCATGGAGATTTCAAGTCACT